>CALBTQ010000815.1 GCA_937967875.1 uncultured Pseudomonadota bacterium | reverse complement strand
CCACCGAGATCTACACTCTTTCCCTACACGACGCTCTTCCGATCTTCGGCGGCAACGACGCGCAGGACAATGGGTACCTCGTGCGCATTCTGCCCGACGGCACGCGCAACGTGATCGCCATGACCGGCACGATCACCACGCAGGCGGCCAAGCTCACCGCCATTCTGACCGTGCCCGAAGACGCCGCACTGCACATGACTGCCCTGATCGAAGGCCATTGGCAGCACGTCCGCTGGGACGGCTCGAACGTATCCAGCGACGTGATCGTCGCCTATAGCGATGAAGAGCCGACGCAGGTCAACGATATCGCCCTCGCCCCCGACGGTTCGTTCTGGGCGGTCGGTTGGGACATCGCCGACGGCGAGAAGATCGGCGTTTTCTGGCGTCGCGGCAACGAATCCTGGTCGCGTCGTCCGGCCGTACCGGTTTCCACCTGCAAAACGACCGACGTGCGCAAAGTGCAGTTCACGTCCGACGGAGTCGGCTATGCCATCGCCGATTGCCTGTGGAGCCAGATTTACACGTCGACCGACGCGGCCAACTGGACCGAGATGGAACTGCCGGGCATCAAGGGCGACCAGTTCCTCATTCAGGATATGGACATGCTCGAGGCGAACCGCGGCTGGGCGGTCGGGTACAACTCCGATTGGGACGAACCGCTGTTGTTGCTGCGTCAGACCGGCGGTTGGCAGCAGGCGCGACCGGTGGATGAAGGCCACGGCAACACGCTCAACGCCGTGGCGATCTTCGACATTCCGCAGCCGGTCGGTTCCGACGACGACACCGCCGACGATGACGCGGCCGACGACGATACGGCTGACGACGACGTTACCGATGACGATCTCGGCGACGACGACGCACAATAATTTTCGAATAAAAATGAAAAAGCGCCGGTTCGCGGGAATCGGCGCTTTTTATTTCGGTTAGGATTCAACAGCCGCAACCGCCGCCGGGATTGTAGCCGCCGTCGTTGTCGTTGTCGTCATCATCGTCATCGTCGTCATCGTCGTCATCGTCCGCCTCGTCGTCATCGTCGTCGTCCGCATCGTCGTCGTCATCGTCGTCGCCCGTATCGTCATCGTCATCATCGTCGTCGCCGGTGAATTCATCCATGCCCGAGGCGTCGCCGCGCGCCACTTTAAGCGCGCCGAGTTCATCGTCGTAATAGGCGATCGACACCACGCCGGACACGTCGACGGCGATCGAGCAATCCAACCCGACGTTGCCGCCGTCGTCGATCATATAGCGGTGCCAACCCGTCGCGCCGCGTACGGCGTAGCGCAGCATTTTGCCGCCGTCGTCGAAATAGCACATGTGGGCGTTGCCGTCACCGTCCACGGTCAGATCCATCGGGTAGCCACACCAGCCGCTTTCGTCGACCACGGCCACGTCCATCGAACCGTAACTGCCGCGCGCGTATTTCACGCGGCCGTTGGTGAAGTCGTAGTAGCCCACGTGCAACGTGCCGCCGCTGTCGATGGCCAAGGCGCTGTCCCAGCCGACCTCTTCCCCGCCGCCGCCGTCGAT
>CALBTQ010000814.1 GCA_937967875.1 uncultured Pseudomonadota bacterium | reverse complement strand
GATCGAGGACATGTGGGAGGACGTGCCGCAGACGCAAGAGGATGCCGACCGCGTGCGCGAGCGCGTCAAGTCGTGGGATCTGTACGAGGACAACATCGTCAGCCCGGATTTGAAGTCGACGGCGATCTACGTGTTCATCGACAGCCAGGTGTCGATCGAGTATACGGAAAAACTGCAATCGCTGATCGAAGAGAAAATCAAGGAATTCGACAAGCCCGACGACGGGCTGTTTTTCCAAACGGGCGGCACGCCGCTGTTGTTCGTCTGGCTGGGCATCTATTTGCAGAACGATCTGCGGACGCTGATTCCGTTCGTCTTCTTCGTGATCATCCTGGTGCTGTTCGTCAGCTTCCGCAATCCGACCGGCGTGCTGATGCCGGTGCTGACCGTCGCCTGCGGCTGCATCTGGTCGGTCGGACTGACCGCCCTGATGAACAAACCGCTGACCTTGCTGACCAGCGCCCTGCCCACCTTGATCGTCGCCGTGGGCAGCGCGTACACGATTCACATCATCCATAACTATTTCGCGCAGCGGCAGGCCGGCCGCGACCGGCGCGAGGCGATCATCGAGGCGATGGCCAAGGTCGGCATGGCGGTGGTCATGGCCGGTTTGACGACCGTCGGCGGTTTCCTCTCGCTGGCCAGCAGCAGCGTGGTGCCGATCCGCGACCTGGGCTTCTTCGCCAGTTTCGGCGCGTTCGCCTCGCTGGCGATCAGTTGTTCGCTGGTGCCCGCCCTGCTGCAGATCACGGGGAAAAAGGGCGCGAAAGAGGTCGAGATCGTCGCGGAAAACGAAGCGGAACATGTGGCGCAGGACCCGGGTCTGCTGGGCAACATCCTGAATTGGCTGGCGCAGTTCGTCGTCGAGCGCAAGTGGCTGGTGTTCGGCATCGGTACGGCGTTGGTGGGCGTGGGCGTTTTATTGACCATACAGGTGCGCGTGACCTCCGACCTGCTCAAGTACTTCAAGGAGGACAGCCCGATTCGGCAGATGGACACGTACCTCAGCGAAAAATTCGGCGGCACGGATATGTTCTCGCTGACCTTCGACGGCGGCGAGGAAAACTACTGGAAGGATCCCGCGCCGCTGCGCAAGATGGAAGCGCTGATCAACTACGTCGACGAACAATTCCCGGTCATGCGCAAGAGCATGTCGATGGTCGACTACGTCAAGAAGATGAACATGGCGCTGCACTATAACGATCCGCAGGAATTCCGCATTCCCGACACGGCGCAGGCGGTGGCCGACAGTCTGTTCCTCTTCCAGCAAAAAAGCGATTCGATGGAGTCGATGGTCGATTTCGAATACCGCAAGGCGCGCGTCACCTTCAAGGTGACCGACGGGCAGACGGCGACCATGCGTGAAATCAAAAAGGCGATCGACCAGTGGCTGGCCGATAACTGGCCGGAGATGGCCGGCAAGCCGGCGCCGAGCTCGAGCATGTGGCAGCACACGATGGAAATGGCCGGGTTCGTCGAGGAAGCGCCGGCGTTCGTCGAGCAGCGCTACAATTACTCGGGCGGCTCCTATCTGCGTTACGTGGCCGACCGGTTGATCGTCATCGGGCAGATGCGCTCGATTTTCCTGTCGATCCTCACCGTGTTCGTTCTGGCGATGATCATCTTCCGCAGCATGGTGGGCGGTTTGTTGTCGATCGTGCCGACGACGATGGCCGTGCTGGGCAACTTCGCCACGATGGCGATCTTCGATATGCCGCTGGACGTGGGCACGGCGCTGGTGTCGGCGGCCGCGGTCGGCATCGGCATCGACTACGCCATCCATTACATCAACCGTTACCGCCTGGAGCGCATCGCCGGAGCCAAGGCGCCGGTGGCCGTGCGCTACACGCACCTGACCAGCGGAAAGGCGATCGTGTTCAACGCGGCCGCGGTGGCCCTGGGCTTCTTCGTGTTGCTGTTCAGCAACTTCAATCCGGTCATGCGCATGGGGCTGCTGACGGGCATCACCATGTTCACGGCCAGCTTTATCTCATTGACGGCCCTACCTGTTTTGCTGGTATTGTTACGTCCGAAGTTCATCAGCAAAAACGCACCCAACAATAATTCGACCAAGGGAGGCAATAGATGAAATTCCGCATTTTGTTGCTTATTGCGATCGTGACGATCCTGGCGTTCGCCGTCATGGCCTGGGCGGAACTGTCCGCTTTCGACATCGCCAAAAAGAGCCTGGAACTGGACAAATCGGCGACCAAAACCACGCTGTATCAAATGACGGTCATCAACAAGCGCGGCAAAACCAAGGTCTATAAGTTCAAGGTCTGGGAAAAGGATTACGCCGACGGCGCGAAAAAACTCGTGCGCTTCCTGGAGCCCTCCGACGCCAACGGCACCGGCCTGCTGAACTTCGAGAAGATCGGCGCGGACGACCTGCAGTGGCTCTTCTTGCCCTCGTTGCGCAAAAGCCGCCGCCTGGCCGCCGGCGACAAAGACGGCGAGTTCATGGGCAGCGATCTGTTCTATCAGGACATGGAAACCATGACGGCCGAAGATTACACGCATGAACTGCTGAGCCAGGCGGTGCTCGACGGCAAGCAGTGCTACATCGTGCAGTCCAAACCGAAGCCGGGCATCAGCAGCGCCTACAGCTTCACCAAGTCGTGGATCGAAACCGGCACGTTCATCGGTCGGAAAATCGAGATGTACGACAAAAACGGCAAGCTGCTCAAAACGATGAAGGCCAAGAAGGTCGAGCAGATCACCGGCATCTGGACGATCACGTCCGCCGAGATCGTCACCGAAGGCAAAGGCAAGGCCAAGACAATGCTGGACATGGTCGAACGGCAATACAACAGCGATGTCCCCGACAACTACTTCACCACCCAGTTCCTGGAACGCTTCTAAACGCACACACTCCGCCGGGGGGATCGACGGGTCCTCCCCGGCGGCAGGAGACACCGATGCGAATCGCGCGCCCCCTCATTTGTTTGAGATCGGAAGAGCACACGTCTGAACTCCAGTCACCGAATACGA
>CALBTQ010000813.1 GCA_937967875.1 uncultured Pseudomonadota bacterium | reverse complement strand
TACGGCGACCCCCGAGATCTACACTCCTTCCCTACACGACGCTCTTCCGATCTGGTCAACATTCCCGCCGGCGAAGGCGGCAAAGGCAAGAGTCGCGCACTCAACGTCGGCCTGGAACACGCGATGGGCGACGTCATCAGCATCTTCGACGCCGACAACCGCCCCGAGCCCAACTCGCTGCGCTACTTGGTCGCCAACCTGGTCGACGACCCGAAGCTGGGCGCGGTGCTGGGCAAGGTCCGCACGATCAACGCCCGGCAGAATCTGCTGACCCGCTTCATCAACATCGAGTTCATCTCCTTCCAGTGGATCATCCAGGGCGGCCGCTTCAAGATCTTCAACCTGGCCACGCTGCCCGGCACCAACTACGTCATCTGGCGCAAGGTGTTGGAGAAAACCGGCCGTTTCGACGAAGAGGCGATTGCCGAGGACGCCGAACTTTCCATCCGGCTTTACGAGCTCGGATATCGCATCAAATTCGTGCCCTACGCGGTGACTTGGGAACAGGAACCGCAACAGTTGAACGTGTTCATCCGCCAGCGCACCCGCTGGGCTCAGGGCATGAGCTACATCATCAGCAAATTCCTGCGCGTCGCCTTCCAGATGAAGAACCGACGGGTCATGGTTGACTTGTTCTACATGTTCAGCCTCTATTACATCTTCTTTATGGCCCTCATTCTCAGTGATGCGATCGCGCTGCTCAGCCTGCTGGGGGTGGTCAAGTTAGGCCTTGTCGGCCCCTTCAGCTTCATTTGGTTCCTGGCGGCGATGCTCTTCTTTATGGAGCTATTGATCGCCATCAGCCTGGAAGAGGAGGAAAGCTTCCCCAACATTGTGCTCTCCTTCCTCATGTACATTACCTATTGTCAGATATGGATCGTCGTTATTTTCCGCGCCTTCTTCCTGAGTTTCGTGCGCAAACGCAAGGGCACGGTCTGGGATAAAACGGTGCGTTATCAGTTACGCGAGCGCCAGGAAGACAAGATGATGAGTCGCGACCGGGTGCGCGAACTGGAAGAAGAGGAAGCGTAATTGCGGCCGCGTCATCTCCTGTATGGGTTGTTGGCGGTGATACTTCTGGCGACGACGAGTCTGTTGGCCTACCCGGCCATGGTCTCGTCGGAAAAAGCGGAGATGCTGGCCAAGCGGTTCGTGCTGGAACGGCTGGCCGGCGATGACGGGGCGATTTACGCCAGCGGCAAGGTCCGGCGGTTGTTGTTGTTTCCAACCTACGACCCGGACGATCTGCTGGCTTCGGGTGTGCTGTCCGAGACGGCCGGTCTGGCCATGCAATATGCGGTGGCGGCCGGGGATCAACGGTTGTTCGATCAACAGTTGAGCTACATCAAGAAGAAGATGCTCGGACAGTTCGGTCTTTTTTATTGGAAGATCAGTTACAACGGCGACCTGGTCGCGGGGACCAGCGCCAGCGTGGACGATTTGCGCATCATCGGGGCCGCCCTGGCCGCGCATCGCAAATGGGGAGCGATTTCCTATAAGCAGTTCGCTTTGGACATCGCGGAAAACGTTCTCCAGTACGAAGTGGTCGACGGTCATTTGCGCGATTTTCTGAACTGGCGCGACTACGGCCAGCCGACGGTGGCCCAAACGTTGCGATTGTCGTATGCTGACATGCTCACACTCGCCGTTTTGGCTGCCGAAGACGAACGCTGGACGCCGGTGCATGCGTCGACCGGCAAGTTGTTGCTGGGCGCGCAGCGCGAAAGCGGCTTGTATTACGAGCGATACGACTTCGCCGCGGGCAAATACGAAAGCCTGCGGCAGAACATGATCAACCAGTTGTATTGCGCGTTGTTCGCGCTGCCGATCGAAGGTGAAACGCATCGCTTCGCCGACTGGATGCGCGACCGGCTGAAGGAAGACGGCGTCCTGTACGCCGAATACGACAGCACGACCGGCGAGCCGACGCAGTTTTTCGAATCGACCAGCGTATACGCGCTGGCCGCGCGGTATGCCCGCTTGGCGGGCGATCGCGAATTGGGCGACCGGTTGCTTAGAAAGTTGCAAGGGTTTCAAAACCTCAATCCGCTTTCGCCGATGTACGGCGGCTTCAGCGACGATGAGGTTTACAGTTTCGACAATCTGGAAGCGTTAATCACCCTCCGCCTGTTCAACGCGGAGGAGTAGGAAGACGGCACATTCGGCGCGTTTGTGTTTGCGGCAACCAAAGCGTCGACGGACAAGGGGAAATTCGATGCGGATCAGAGGACGTAATTGGGCCATACTTGTGGTCTTGGCGGTCATCCTGGCCGCCGGCTCGGCGTGGGCCGGTCCCTACGAACAGGGATTGGGGTTGTACAACAGCGGAAATTACAAATCGGCGGCTACCTATTTCGAAAAGGCCGTCGCTGAAGATGCGAAGAACGTCGAGGCGATGAAACGCCTGGGCGACTGCTATTTCAATCTGTACACGCCGCAAAACACCGATTACGCCAAGCTGGCCATCGAAGCCTATGAAAAAGTCCTCGCCGCCGACCCCAACGATGGAACGACCCGGTTGCATCTGGCCCAGATGTACTCCTGGATCGAAGACGTCGACAATGCCGTCAAACACCTGGATCTGCTCCTGGAGAAAGAGCCGCAAAACACGACCGCCATGCTCGAGCTGGCCGAGGTGTACTCCTGGAAACCGGCCACCTACGACAAGGCGTTGGAACAGTGCCGCAACGTGCTCAAAGTCGATCCGAAAAACAAACGCGCCCACCAATCCGCGGCGCGCGTTTACGCCTGGAAAGGCGACTTCGCCAAATCCCTCACCCATTACGAAGCCCTGCTGGAGCAGGAGCCGGAAAACGACAACATTCGACTCGAATACGCCAACACGCTTTCGCAAGCGGGCCGTTATGACGACGCAGTCAAGCAGTTCAACTATCTGGCCAGCCGGCGCGACACGCGCGAGCAAAGCCTGCTGGGTCTCGCGCAGGCCTACTACCACGCCAAGCGCTATACCGACGCGGCCGCCGTGGTCGAGATCGTGTTGCAGAAGGAGCCGAAAAATTCCTTTGCCTGGCGCTTGAAAGGCTTGATCTACGCCGAACAGCGGCGCATCAACGAGGCGGTCGACTGCTTCAAAAAAGCCATCGAACTCAATCCCGAAGACAACGACGCGCGCGTTTTCCTCGCCCGCGCCTACGCAATGAACGAGGCCACCTACCCCGAAGCGGTGGCGGCGTACCGCGAAGTGCTCAAGAGCCAGCCGGACAACGTGGAGATCCGCGCCGAACTGGCCCGCATCTACAGATCGGAAGAGCACACGTCTGAACTCCAGTCACCGAATACGAT
>CALBTQ010000812.1 GCA_937967875.1 uncultured Pseudomonadota bacterium | reverse complement strand
GATCGTATTCGGTGACTGGAGTTCAGACGTGTGCTCTTCCGATCTGCAAAAAGTTCATCGTTTACCTGGTGGTCGTCGGCCTGGGCGCGGGCTTGTGCCAGGTGCTGTTCACGCCGGATCTGAAGGTGCCGGTGATCGGCGCGTCGGGCATCGTCTACGGCATTCTGATGGCCTACGGCATGACTTATCCCAACCGGATGGTCTACCTGTATTTTCTCTTCCCGGTGAAAGTGAAGTGGTTCGTCATCGCCCTGGGGGTGATCGAATTGGCGTCGAGCATTTCCGGCCGGGCGGAGATGAGTGGCGTGGCCCATCTGGCGCACCTGGGCGGCATGGTTTTCGGTTTCATTTTTCTGCGCTACGACCGCATCTTCCTGCGCCTGCGCGACAAGTATTACCGGCGTAAATTGGATAAAATTAAAAAAGAGAATCGCCACCTGTACGTCGTGCGCGGTGACGACGACGATAAACCCTATTATCACTAAGTCGGCAATTGTTCTTTTCCCGCTGATTGATTAGTATGACTCAACCTTGAGTAGTGTCTTTGCACAGCGAGGTGTCGGCATGTCTTTTTTGCGAAAATTCCTACCGCTGCTTTTTGTCTTTGTCATGTTCGCGGTTGCGTGCGGCGATGATGATGACGACAACGACGATCTGTCCGTCGATGACGATGCGGCCGACGACGATTCCACTCCCGCCGACGACGACGACGATTCCATCGATGATGATGACGATGACGACGACACGCCGCTGCCGCTAACCGGCGTTTACGCGGTTGATGGTGAGGACGAACAATACGGCGCATACAGCGGGTGGGCGGAAATCTACGAGAGCGAAATGGGCCTCGCGTTCGCGCGGACGATCGAATACGCCGCCGCCGATTTCGAAGGCGACGCCGTCGCCGGCGCGTGGAGCGGCGAGGTGACCGGAGACCTGAACGGCTTTGTCGCCTCCGCCGCGTTGGAGCGCATCGGCTTCATGACCGCTTACGACGATTTCACGCGCGATCTGGAGAATATCGATCCGCTGCCGGTCAGCGCGACGTTCACGCCCACGGGCAAGGGCGCATTCGGCGGTACTTTCACCGGCGGTGAGGCGATCGCCGCGACGGAAACCTGGACCTGGACCGCAGCGAACGGCGACGCGCCGATCTGGGCGAATCAACGCCAGCGCATCGCCACGCACGCGCCGCTCAGCGACGGTCTACATGATTTGCTGTTCGCCGTGTTCGGCGGCTTCATCGATCGCGAGGAAATGGACCCCTATCGCGATCGCGAGGATTTCCAATCGGCGCTGCACACGATCTTCTTCGATCCCACCGACTTCGATTTTTACCGCGAAAATCCGAACGTGCTGCGCGTGATCCAGAAGGTGATCGACCCGGTCAGTCTGGCCGAAACGCGGTTGCGCAATCGCGCGTACCGCCAAACGCTGGCCGAAAAAGCGGCGTACTTCGACGAGGACATGCACGCGCGGCACATCAACGGCGCGGGGATGATCAACGCGAGCACCGGCGAGGGCGAGGACCTCGTGTTTCATGACGACATGTCCAGCATGCTCTGGACCGGCGTGTACATCGGCAGCCAGGCGTTGCGTTATCTGGCCACCGGCGAGGCCGAGGCGCTGGAACACGTAGTGACCTGCGCGCGCGGGCAGGTGCTGGCCTACGATATCGTGCCGGAGATCGGCGCGTTTGCGCGCAGCCTGCGCGTGCATGACGAAAACATGCCCGGCGGTTGGGTGCGCGGCGAAGCGCCCTACGAAAATTATGACTACCTGCCCGGCGGCAACAACGACATGCTGCACGGCTATCAGATCGGCTTCCTCTTCGCGGGCATGGTGCTGCCGGATAACCCGGATTACGCGGACCTGGTGGACGACATGATTCGCGTGCTCGCCGAATTGGAAGAGCATCACCCCGACGCCGCCGACGGCATGATCAACGAAATGAAAATGAACATGTTGCTGTACTACCTCGATGGCGACAACGCCTTTCGGCAACGGTACCGGCAGTTGCTCAACAATTTCTTCTACGATCTGTTCCTCGAAGAACTGGGCAACGGCAGTTTTTACATCTACGGCATCTCGGATTGGTCGGGCAACCATCTGAACGCGCAATCGATGATCGTGCTGACCTGGCTGGCCGAACTGCTGGAAGACGATTCGCTCGACGAATTGCGCCACGGCTGTCAGCGCGCGTACTGGATGATGCACGGACCGCGCCTGCCGCTCTTCTTGACCACCATGGCCGCGATGGGTTGGGACGAACTCGATGCCGCGCGGCTCGAAGAGGGCCTGTGGCGCCTGCGCGAATTTCCCACGCCGAAAACGCACACCGATATCGATTGGGCCATCAACCCGGGCTTCAGCCTGAGCCCGTTCCCGTCGCTGCCGTGGAAGTTCGACTGGTGGACGTCCAACGATCGTTTCTTCAGCCTGTACGGCTACCCGCTGTTCGAGCAGGGCGTGGACAATTTCATGTTCCGCAACTCTCCCTTCGGTTACCGCGACGGCGCTTCGGATCGTTCCGAGTTCTCCGCCGAGTACCTATATGTCTATTGGCTGCTCTACCAACGTGGACTGATTACGGGTGACGAATGATGAAAAAACGAATTGTCCTGATGGTGCTGCTCCTGACGATGCTGGTCGGCGCAACGACCGCCGCGGCGCAGGAACACAAGTACGCGCTGAGCGTATTTCACTTCAACATTCAGTACGTCATCGGCGGGTTGTACGGCTTCGTACCGCTGCCGGTCGACTACCCGCTGTGGGAAATCGGTCCGGACGAAGCCGAGGACATGATCGTCATCGAGAGCTTTAAACCGATTCTCGATCTGCTTGAAGATCATTTGGACTGGACGCTGTCGCTGGAATTGCAGGCGTACTTCATCGAGGTGCTCGCCGAGCGGCATCCGCAGGTGCTCACGCAGTTGCACGATCTGGCGCAGGGCGGGCAGGTCGAGTTGATCAGCTTCCACTACGCCGATCAGTTGTTTATCGCGTTTCCCTATGAGGATTGGCGGCGCAGCAACGAGCGCACGCTGGATGTGTTCGCCGAATACGATCTGCCGCTATCGGGCGCGGTGTTCTGTCAGGAAGGACAGGGCGCGCAGGGGATGGCGCGACGGATGGAGGAAAACGGCTACACGGTCATGGCGTGGCCGAAGAACCTGTGGAAGTACCAGTACGGCGAGGAACCCGCCAAGCCGTATTACACCTTCGGCAACATTCATCTTGTACAGGCGGGCAAGGGCGTGGACGACGCGGAGACCGGCGTAAAAACGGCCTGGACGTTCATGGGCGACGGCGAGCTGCTGGCCACCGGCGATTGGGATCCGTATTTCCCTTGGTTCTTCCACACCAACAACGACGCGGTGGAGGAATACGAGGCGAACTTGCAGTCGCTGGTCGACGACAACTACGTCATCAGCGGCATCGCCGACTACGTCGAGGATCTGATCGACCTGGGCATCGAGCCGGATGATCCGCCGAATTTGCTCGACGGCACGTGGCAGCCGGGCAGCACCGAAAGCGTGTCGATGTGGCTCGGGCGTGGCGGTCTGTGGCGCAAGGACGAACGCGACAATCACGTGCGCACGCTGTGCATGATGGGGCATAAAGAACTGATGGCCGCCGAAACGGCCGCGTCGGTCGCCGGTCTGGATTACCGCGACACGCTCGACGAGGCGTGGCGGCAACTGTTCATGGCCGAGGTCTCCGACGGCACCGGGATCAATCCGTATCGCGGCGAGGTGGAATTCACCATTGCCAGCGCCGCCGAGGCGATCCGCGTGGCGCGCGAGATCATCGAACGGGCGAAAACGGCGTTGGATATGGAGCACGTGCTCATCGACACCGCCGCCGGCACGGTCACCGCAGGCGAGTTTTTCTGGCCGGGCGAAGAGGTGGCCGAAGCGCCGCTGAACGTTACGGTCAAAGCGAAAAATCGCGAGCACGCCGAGCGCTGGTTCAAACTGAGCGACGATCCGGAAACCTATCGCCTGGAAATCGCCTTCACCGCCGGCGAGGACAAGGAAGCGCGCGAAAACCGCATCACCTTCCCCGGCAGCGGCGATCAGGTGCTGACGACCACCGCGTTGATCGACGACGAAATCCGCACCTACACGCGGTCGGACTTCACCTTCGAGGACGGCCATTTCTATATGCCCGCGCCGATCGGTCTGGTCGGTCTGGGCGGCGGCTGGTGGGCGATCAAGGACATGGCCAACGTGCATCTGGCCGCGCGGATCACCGACAGCGATCCGGACGTGTCCTTCGAGGATCTGACGCCGCCGTGGTCGGAAACGATCACCTGGATTTTCTACCTGATCAACGGCGACGATGCGCAGGCGTTGGCGCTGGCCGATTCGATCAACGTGCATCCCACGTTGGCGCGCTAGGAGGTGACGATGAAACGCAGTTGGGTGATTTTGTTGATGCTGCTGCCGGCGCTGATTTTCGCGACGGCGGCCTGCGATAAAAACGACGATGACGACGACGATAACGACGCGGCTGTGGACGACGATACGCCCGCGGACGATGACGATGACGACGACACGACGCCCGCCGACGATGACGATGACGACGATGCGCCGCCGCCGTTGGAAACAGGGCGCTTTCTGCTGCACTTGGATTTCGAAACCGATTTCCGCGCGCACCTGCGCCTGGTGCAGTACAGCGACGACACCTTCACCGGTCAGTTTTTGCCTAAACAGTCGTTCGACGTGATCACCGCCGACGTGCCGCTGGAAGGCGCGGGTAAGATGATCCGCTTCCCCGAGGCGCTGGGGCGGATGATCGTTCTCAAGTTCCAGGGACCGGCGGTGAGCGGCGGCAGGTGCGGCGATCTGCCGATGTCCTATTCGATGGCGCTGACCGCGAAGGAGGACAACGGTTACCTGGTCGGCGGCCTGACCGCCTATTGCGGCGCCCAAACCTATTACGGTCGACCGGCGCGCGTAATGCGCTTGTCGGGCCTGCAGACGCTCGAAGAGTAAAAATCGGTCGCCCAAAAAAACGGCCGCTCGCCGTGAGGCGGGCGGCTGTTCGTTTAAATGCGAACGCCCGATGGAGAACAACGGCCAGAGCGTCCACCGGGCGTTTCGTTAGGGAAACGTGACTTTATTTGCGATTTACAGGTAACCGAGATCCTTCAAGCGTTTCTTGATCTTCTCTTCCTCTTCCTCACTGTAGTCGGCGTTTTCGTCGGCCGGGATATAGCCCATGAGTTCGAGGGTGCGGATGATTTTGTCGTGCGATTCGACCACCGATTCGGCGGCGGTGTTGACCACGACTTCCGGATTGACCGGAGCTTCGTAAGGATCGTCCACGCCGGTGAAGCCTTTGATTTCGCCGGCCAGCGCTTTTTTGTACAGACCCTTCACGTCGCGTTCGACCAGGGTGTCCATCGGCGCTTCGCAATACACTTCGACGAACCGGCCGATCAGCGCGCGGTTTTCGTCGCGAATCGCTTTGTAGGGGCTGATTGCGGCGGCGATGGCGGCCACGCCGTTGCGGGTCAACAGGTTGCAGACGAAGCCGATGCGGCGGATGTTGATGTCGCGATCTTCTTTGGAGAAGCCCAAGCCCTTGCTCAGGTTGGTGCGAACCACGTCGCCGTCGAGCACTTCGACGTTTATGCCGCGTTCGAGCAGCGTTTCCTCGACCATCTGGGCGAGGGTGCTTTTGCCGCTGCCGGAAAGGCCGGTGAACCAAATGGTGAATCCTTTGCGCATGATTTCTTCCTCTCTTACAGAATGCTGGATCCGATCATGTCGTCCGGGATATCGATGCCGAAGAAATCGAGGATCGTGGGAGCGACGTCGTAGATCGAATATTGTTTCAGTTGTTTCGCTTGCAGCTCGCCCGGCAAAGCGCAGACGAGAATGCCGTTGTAGTCGTGGTTGGCGTCGTCGGGACCGGTGTCGTTTTCGAAGATGTGGATTTCGCCGCCGCCGACGGAGCCCGCACTGCGCCAGGCCAGGTCGCCGAAGTAGACGATCAGGTCGGGCGCGACGTTGTTAACGTGTTTGTAGACGTTTTCCGGCCGCAGCACTTTGGTGCCGATGTTTACGCCCTTTTCGTCGACGATCGCTTCCATCTCGCGCTGCACTTCGTCGCGGAAGGAGGCGTAGTCGGCCGGATCGATGATGCCCTCGGGCTCGCGGCCTTTGACGTTGAAGAAGATCCGGCTGTAGTAGCCGCCTTCGCCCCAGACCTTGGTTTTGGACCAGTCGATGTTGTCCATCTTCAGTTTGGTGGCGCTTGTCGGCTGCTCTTTCAGGGTCAGCCAGCCTTTTTGAATCAGCCAGTCGTTGATGCAGATCGCGCCGACCATCGTGCGCGCGCCATGATCGGAAACCATCATCACGGCCGTTTCGTCGTCGATCACTTCCAGCAACTCGCCGATGCGCTCGTCGAGGTACTTGTAGTAGTCGCGGATGGCGAACTCGTAGTTATGACCGGCTTCGTACAGGCGGTGGTCCTTGGCGTGATAGCGCCAAAAGGCGTGATGAATGCGGTCCACGCCCATCTCGACCATCATGTAGAAGTCGTGCTCGTTGGCCTTGAGCGCTTCGCGGAACACCTTGAAGCGGCGTTCGGTCATTTTATAGATCTGATCCAGCAGCCAGTCTTTGTCCTCGGTGCGGAAGTCTTTCACGTCGATGATGTAGTCGCCGCCGGCCCACGCGTCGATCTGCGCCGCGGCCTCGGCCGGGTAGGTCCACTGCACTTCCTTGTTCGGGGTCAGGAAGCTTGCGGCCAGCGTTCCGCGCAACGATTTGGGCGGATAGGTTTGCGGTACGCCGAGGATGAAGCTGCTCAGGCGGTTGCGCGACAGGTAATTCCAGGCGCGCTTTTCCTTCACGTAATCGTTGTTGGCGAAGTACAGCGCCTTGTAGCCGTAGTCGGCGCGGTTGCGGAAACCATAGAAGCCCAGCGTGCCCGGGTCCTTGCTGGTGAGCATCGAGGTCCAGGCCGGCACGGTGATCGGCGGATCGGTGCTGCGCATCGGGCCGTACACGCCACGCTCCATCAGCCGCTTGGTGTGCGGCATGACGTCGACGAACTGCTCGAAAACCAGGCGCGGATCGGCGCAATCCAAACCGATGATGACCAGTTTCTTCACGGTCGCCTCCTACGCCTCTTCGCTCTGGTAGAACTTCATCAGGATGTCCGCCACTTCCGGCCGGGTGAATTCGACCGGCGGACGCTGGCCCGCGGCGAGCATTTCGCGAACCTTGGTGCCCGACAGGAACACCCGCTCTTCCTTGCCGTGCGGGCAGGTTTTGATCGAGGCCATGTTGCCGCAGGCGTTGCAGAAGAAGGAGTGCTCGAACATCATCGGTGTGATGTCGATTTCCTCGCGGGTGAAATTGTCGAAGATGTACTGCGCGTCGTAGGTGCCGTAGTAGGTGCCCACGCCGGCGTGGTCGCGGCCGACGATGAAATGCGTGCAGCCGTAGTTCTTGCGCACCAGCGCGTGGAAGATCGCCTCGCGCGGACCGGCATAGCGCATCGCCGCCGGGAAGATCGAAATGGCCACGCGCTCCTTGGCGTAATAGCCGTCGATCAGCGCCTTATAGCAAGCCATCCGCACGTCGCCGGGGATGTCGCCTTTTTTCGTCGCGCCCATCAACGGGTGAATCAGCAGCGCATCGACCTGCTCCAGCGCGCATTTCTGCAGATATTCGTGCGCGCGGTGAATCGGGTTGCGGGTCTGGAAGGCGACGATGCTGTTCCAGCCCTTGGCCTTGAACAACACGCGCGTTTCCTTGGGCTCGAGCCGGAATTCGTTGAAGTCCGGGTGCTGCACCTTGTTGAGCACCGTGATCGGCCCGCCCAGGTAGGTGTCGGTCAGCGACTGTAAAAACGCCACGCTGGGGTGCGCCGGATCGTCGGTCAGATACACCTTTTGCGCCTCTGTGAGATGATCGACCTTATACACGTCTTCGACATCCATCACGGCCAGAATGGCGCCCTGATCGACCAGGGCGATCTGGTCGCCGGTCTTGTACTGACGGTCGTCGCCGGGCTTCACCGAAAGGGTGATCGGCAAGGTCCACACCGGGCCGGACGCCAGGTGCATATTGTTGAGCACGCCCAGGTAGTCGTCGCGATTCATGAAGCCTTCCAACGGGCTCATCGCGCCGCAACCGATCATCTCGATGTCGGCCAGTTCGCGCTCGTTGACCTGGATTTTCGGCAGTTCGTTCGCCTTGGCGAGCATCGCCTCGCGCATTTCGCCTTTGGCATGCCGGTCTATCAATCGTCCGCCGTGCGGTCTGATCATCTCGTTCGCTCCTTCCTACAGGTATCCCAGATTGCGCAGTCGCTGTTTGATCGCCGCGATCTCGTCGTTGGTCAGATCGCCGGCTCCCTTTTCCGCTTGCTTTTCCTTGAGTTGCTCGCCAACCAGATCGCGCAGCACATAGGTGATAAACTCGGTCGGGCTCGAGAATCCCGAGTCCTCGACCAGGAGTTGGATTTTCTCGTAAAGCTGACGCGGTATCTTAATCGTTACTTTATCCATATGGACTCCATATAGGCTCTAGCAGCACTCTGATTGGAGTGTAGGCTATGATCGGGAGACTGTCAAGATGAAATTATTTGTGAAAAGAGAAGCCTTTACCGCATAAAATGGCTGAAAATTCGGTTGGATGTAGCGTATTATTTGCAATAGTCACTATCAGGAATAAAGAATTGTAATTATAGTTAATGAAAGCATACATGCCGGGAGAGGTTGATTTTGGAACGGGGAGCCCAATCAACACAACGAGAGCCTATCGCTGCTTCCCGTGTGCGCTTTATGGGTATCGACCAGGGAAGAATTATTGTTTCGGCCGTTTTGCTGTTTTTGCTGACGGTCATGTTGGTCTTGTTTTTTGCTTTTAAGATCGTTTCGACCTACCACCAGCAAACTCTGAAGCGCGAATCATATTTCTATGCGCACGCCCTGGATCAGATTACCGTTTACAATGAAATTCGCGGCACGGTCCGCGCCCTGGGCGTTTCCACACGGCGGGCCAAAGAAGTGGCGACAGGGTATCTCGAACCGGACAACCAAAATCTTCTGGCCTCGCTGGAGCAGATCAGAAGCGATTTCCAAGCGGCGATTGTGTACATCATGGATCGTTCCGGCACGGTGGTCATTTCCACCCGGTATGGAGATCGGAAGAGCACACGTCTGAACTCAAGTCACCGAATACGATCTCG
>CALBTQ010000811.1 GCA_937967875.1 uncultured Pseudomonadota bacterium | reverse complement strand
CCACCGAGATCTACACTCTTTCCCTACACGACGCTCTTCCGATCTGCCGGTGGAGGTCGATTACTACCGTCACGGCGGCATTTTGCACATGGCATTGCGTACGATTATGAAACAATAATTTAAAAGAGGCGACAAGCGAATGGCCCATCTGAACATCGTTCTCGCCGGCGCGGCCGGCCAGGGAGTGCAGTCGGCGGCGCAAATCCTCGGCAAGACATTGCAACGATTGGGGTACCACGTTTACACCACGCAGGATTATCAATCACGCGTGCGCGGCGGCCACAATTTCATGCGCATTCGTTTTTCCGACCGGCCGTTGCTGGCCGCGGTCAAACCGATCGATTACCTGTTGGCGCTCAACGAGGAGAGCCTGGACATCCACCTGCCCCTGCTCACGGCCGACGGATTGGCGCTGTGCATGGACGAGGACCGAGGCGACACGGTGGATGCGCGGCTACGCGCGCTGTCCGAGGACATCGGGCCGACGGCGGCGAAGGGTGCCAAGTTCGTCGGCGTCAAGCTGCTCTCGATGCTCATGACCGCTATCGGTTTTTCGCCCGAGGTTTTGAAGGAATCGGTGAAGTCGCAATTCGGCAAGCGCCTCAAACCCGAAGTACTGCAGGCCAATCTCGACGCCATCGAGGCGGTGGCGCGCTCGATGAACGCCGCCGACATTCACTCGCTGCCTTTTGCGCCGGCGCAAACCGACGAGCATTTGTTCGTCACCGGCAACGAGTGCATCGCCATGGGGATGATCGCGGCGGGCGTCGGCGTCTATGCGGGGTATCCGATGACGCCGTCGACCTCGATCCTTAACTTTCTCGCCGGTGCGGGGCCGAGGGCGGGCATCGCCGTCGAGCAGGTGGAAGACGAGATTGCCGCATTAAACCTCGCCGTCGGCGCGGCCTACGCCGGGGCGCGGGCGGCGGCAGGCTCGTCGGGCGCGGGCATGTGCCTGATGAGCGAGGCGATCGGACTGGCGGGCATCACCGAAACGCCGGTAGTGATCGTCGACGCGCAGCGCTCCGGCCCGGCGGTGGGCATGGCCACGCGTACCGAGCAAAGCGATTTGCTGTTCATGTGCCATGCGTCGCAGGGCGAGTTCGCGCGGGCGGTACTCGCCCCGGCGTTGCACGAGGACGGTTTTTATCTCGCCGCCGAGGCCTTCAACCTCGCCGACCGCTGGCAAACGCCGGTGATCCTGATGGACGATATGGCTTACGCCGACGCCATCCGCACCGTCGACGAGTTCGATCCGACGCAGGTGACCATCGACCGTGGGGCGATCGCGCCGGAGCCGAACGACGTGACCGTGCTGCGCCGTTTCGAGCCCACGGAATCGGGGGTTTCGCCGCGCGCGTTCCCGGTGCTGTCCAAGTGGCTGGTGGCGGTCGACAGCCACGAGCACGACGAGGTGGGGCATCTGACCGACAACATCGAGAATCGCAACCGGCAGCACGCCAAGCGTTTACGCAAGCTTGCGGGCCTCGTTGCTGAAATGCCGGGACCCGAGATCGTCGGCGACGCCGACGGCACGTTGTTGCTGTGCTGGGGTTCGACCGCCGGGCCGCTGTTGGAGGGCGCACAACGGTTGCGCGACAAAGGGCACAAGGTGGGTGTGGCAATCTTCCGTTATCTGTACCCGATGAATGTGGAGAAAATCGCCGCCGCGCTGTCGCCGGCCAAGCGGTTGTTGACGGTCGAGGGCAACGAACTGGGGCAACTCGGCCGCTTATTGCGCATGGAAACGGGCATCGCCGTCCACGGGCACATCGCCAAAACCGACGGCCGCATTTTCACCGTGGACGACATCGTCGAGCTGATCGAACCCCGGCTGGGAGGTGAGCGATGAAAAGCCCGAACGACTACGATCACTTCGCACCGGAATGGTGCCCGGGCTGCGGCAACTTCGACATTCTCGTCGCGCTTAAACAGGCGCTGTACGATTTGAAAATCGAGTCCAACGAGCTGATTCTCGTCACCGGCATCGGCCAGGCTTCGAAGATCGGTTTTACAATCAAGTGCAATCTGTTCGACGGTCTGCACGGACGCGCCCTGCCCGCCGCGCTGGGCATACGCCTGGCCAATCACACAGCGAAGGTCGTGTCGATTTCCGGCGACGGCTGTTTTTTCGCGGAGGGCGGCAATCACTTCATTCACACGATGCGACGCAACGCCGACATCACCGTGTTGGCCGGGGTCAACCGTGTGTTCGGATTGACCAAGGGCCAAGCAGCGCCGACCTCGGCGCACGATTATAAGACGAAGATTCACCTCGACGGCACCGGGGCCGAGCCGCTCAATGTCTGTCGGCTGGCGCTGGTCGCCGGAGCCACGTTCATCGCGCGCGGTTTTTCCGGCGAGCAAACGCAGTTGACCGAGTTGATTAAACAGGCGCTGACCCATCGCGGCGCGGCGGTGATCGACATCAAGAGTCCATGCGTGTCGTTCAACAAGATCAATACCTACGCTTGGTTCAAACAGCGTGTGCAGCCGCTGGGTGAAGACCACGACGTCACCGATTGGAACGCGGCGATGCGGGCGGCCGAGGAAACCGAGGAGCGTATTCCGACCGGCGTGATTTACCGCGTCGAGCGACCGGTGTTCGGCGATCATTTGCGCGCGCTCCAGGATGGGCCGATCGCCCGGCGCACGACCGATTTCACGCCCGAACGGGTGCGGCCGTTTTTCGCGCAGTTTAAATAAAACGCCACGCCCCGACGTGGTTTCATGATGGATGAAGAAAAATATCGTGGGAGGTACATCGTGCAAATCAATGAGCGATTCAATTATGACATCGTGATCATGGGAGCCGGTCTGGCCGGACTTTCCGCCGCGTTGACCGTCGCCGAGCAGCATCCGGACTTGTCGGTCGCGGTGCTCAGCAAGGTGCATCCGGTTCGTTCGCACTCCGGCGCGGCGCAGGGCGGCATCAACGCCGCGGTGGCCGCCGACGATAAGTGGGAAGACCATTATTACGACACGCTCAAGGGCGGCTGGTTTCTAGGCGACCAGGACGCGGTGCGCATTCTTACCGAGCAGGCACCCCAGGCGATCTACAATCTCGACCGTTGGGGAGCGCATTTCGATCGCGATGAGCACGGCCATTTCGCGCAGCGCCCCTTCGGCGGACAACGGCGCAACCGCACCTGTTACGTCGCCGATAAAACCGGCCACGCGCTGCTCAACACGCTGTATGAACAAGCGGTGCGTCTGAACGTCGACGTATTCGACGAATGGTTCGTTTTCGATTTGATCCACCATGGCGACGAATTTCTCGGCCTGCTGGCCTTCGCCAACAAAACCGGAACGATCGGCTACTTCGCCGCCAAAACCTGCTTGCTGGCCACCGGCGGCGCGGGGCGCATTTACGGGCAGTCGTCCAACGCCTTGATCAACACCGGCGACGGCATGGCGCTGGCGTTGCGCGCCGGCGCGGCGCTCAAGGACATCGAGTTCTTCCAGATCCACCCCACCGGGCTGCCCAACGGCATTCTGATCACTGAGGGCGCGCGCGGCGAAGGCGGTTATCTGATCAACAAAGACGGCGAACGGTTCATGAAGAAATACGCGCCGCAGTTCATGGAACTCGCCCCGCGCGATCTGGTCGCCCGGTCGATTCAACGGGAGATCAACGAAGGCCGCGGCTTCGATGACGGCTGCGTGCGACTGGACCTGCGCCACCTGGGCGCGGAGAAGATCAAAAGCAAACTGCCGCAGATCCGCGAGATCGCCATGTACTTCGCCGGAGTCGATCCGATCGAACAACCGATTCCGGTGCGGCCGACGGTGCATTACACGATGGGCGGCATCGACGTGGACATCAACTGCGCCGCGCCGATCAAAGGTCTGTTCGCCGCCGGCGAAACCGCCTGCGTTTCGGTGCACGGGGCCAACCGCCTGGGCGGCAATTCGCTTTTGGACGCGATGGTCTTCGGCATCCGCTCGGGCGAGACGATCCCCGCTTACTTGCATGCGGCCGACGGGCCGGATCGCACCGGCGAAGAGGCGTTGCTGGAAGCAGCGATGGATCGTTTCAACGCGCTGTTCGGTGACGACGGCGAGGACGTGCCGACCCTGCGCCGGGAGATGGAGCGGATCATGGTCGCCAGCTTCGGCCTGTTCCGCAACCAGGCGTTGATGGAAAAGGGGTTGGCCGAGATGTCCGCGCTGCATCGCCGCTACGCCGACGTGCGCGTCAAATCGACCGACCTGGTCTTCAACCCGGAGTTGATCCGCGCGCTGGAACTGGGCTTCATGCTCGAGGTCGCGCACGCCTGCGCGTTGGCGGCGGTCGACCGGCGTGAATCGCGCGGCAGCCATTATCGCGACGACTTTCCGACCATGGACAATGCGCAATTCCTGCGCCACAGCCTGGTGACGCGAGACGCACAAGGCACACTGACGTTGGCCTATCGTGACGTGACCGTCACCGACACCAAGCCGCTGGACGAAATCAAATACTAGGAGAAAACAATGAAAGGTCGCTTTAACATATTCCGCAAACGGGCCGGTGAAAGCGAACCGTACCGGCAGGAATTCGAAGTCGAGTTGTTCCCCGGCATGACGCTGCTGGACGTGTTTCACGCGATTCAGGCCGAGCAGGACCCGTCCTTCGCCTATCGCTACAGTTGCCGCGGCGCGATTTGCGGATCGTGCGCGGTGCGCATCAACGGCACGGCCGCCCTGGCCTGTAAAACGCAGGCGTTGCCGCTGGCCGAGCAAGGCACGGTGCATGTCGATCCGCTGGGCAACATGCCCACGGTCAAGGATCTGGTGGCCGATTTAGATACTTTTTGGGAGGCCTACGACAGCGTACGGCCGTATCTGGAGCGCGCCGGAGAAACGCACGACGAAGTGTTTTTCTGGGCCGACAAGCTCGACGCCAAACAGCTCGATCAGCTCAGCCGCGCGGTGGACTGCATTAAATGCGCGTCGTGTTTCTCCGATTGTCCCAAGCGGGCGGAGGACGAAAATTTCATCGGACCGCAGGCGTCGGTGCAGTTGTTCAAGTTTTTTGTCGATCCACGCGACGATCTGCATTCGATGCGCCGGGACGCCGCCGCCTCGCCGGGCGGAGTTGTCGATTGTGACAGTCACGCGAATTGTGTAAAAGTTTGCCCGAAGGACGTGCGCCCGCTGCGGGCGATCAATTTCGTCAAAAAGGAACTTTCCGTCACACAGGAGTGAAGCCGTGAGCAACGATTACCGCATCGAAAAGGATTCGTTGGGCGAATTGCGCGTGCCCGCCGACGCGTACTACGGGATAAATGTCGCACGCGCGCTGGTCAATTTTCCGATCAGCCGGCGCACGATTCATCCGCGAATCATCGACGCCTATTGTTGGATCAAGAAAGCCGCCGCCAAGGTCAATCAGGAAGCGGGCCGCCTGCCGGGCAACAAAGCCGCGGCCATCCGCAAAGCGGCCGACGAAGTGCTCGCCGGCAAGCTGCGCGGGCAATTCGTGGTCGATATGTTCCAGGCCGGCGCGGGCACGAGCACGAACATGAACGCCAACGAGGTGCTGTGCAATCGTGCGCTGGAGTTGCTGGGCTTCGCCAAGGGCGACTACGCGCAGTTGAATCCGAACGACCACGTCAACATGGGCCAGTCGACCAACGACACCTACCCCACGGCGATGCGGCTGGCGTTGCGCGCAACGCTCGAGGATTTCTATCCCGAGGCCGAACGGCTGGCGCAGGCGCTGACAACGATCGGCAAGAAATACAACCGCACGATCAAAAGCGGCCGCACGCATCTGCAGGACGCCGTACCGGTGACGCTGGGCGGCGAATTCACCGCTTACGCGCGGGCCGTTCGTACGGGCGTCAAGCACATCAAGCGCACCGCACAGGATCTGCTGGAACTGGGCATCGGCGGCAGCGCGGCGGGCACGGGCATGAACACGCACCCGGCCTACGCGCAACGCATGGCCGAGGAATTGGCGAAGGAAACCGGCCAGCCGTTCCGCAAGTCGCCGGACCTGATTCACGCAATGCAGTCGCAGCAGCCGATCGGCAGCGTGTCGGGCGCGTTGCGCGACTTCGCCGTGGAGCTGGGTCGTATCGCCAACGACCTGCGGCTGCTGTCCTCCGGGCCGACGACCGGTCTGGCGGAGATCAAGCTGCCCGCGGTGCAGGCCGGCAGTTCGATCATGCCGGGCAAGATCAATCCGTCGATTCCCGAAATGGTCAACATGGTGTGTTTCCAGGTCATCGGCAACGACCTGACCGTTTCACAGGCGGTGGCTGCCGGGCAGATGGAACTGAACGTGATGATGCCGATCATGGCCGAGAACGCGCTGGAATCGGTGGAGGTGCTCACCGGCGCATGTCGACAGTTGGCGCTGCGCTGTGTGCAGGGCATCACGGCCGATCCGCCGCGCTGTCTGGATTACGCGTATCGCTCGATGGGCCTGGCCACCGCGCTGGCCCCGACGATCGGCTATCTGGCGGCGGCGGGCGTAGCCAAACGGGCGTTGGCGGAAGGAAAGACGGTGCCGGAACTGGTGCGGGCCGAGGGCTTGCTGAGCGAAAAGGAACTCAAGCATGTACTCAACCCGGCGCGCATGACCCGGCCGGATCCGGAGTTGGCGCGCCAGAAACGAAAAAAGTAACGCGTCGTTCTTGCTTCCCGCGCCGCCGGTCTTATTTTAACTTTGATTACCCGAATGGATGGCGAGGAGCAAAAGATGATTATCAAGAAAAGTGAAACGCAGGAAGTGAATGATAGCACGGTGCTCGCCGAGTGCTTGCCGACGAAAAATATCGGGCTGCGCGGTGTCGTCGTCGCCGATTCGGCCATCTGCAAGGTCGACGGACAAAACGGTATTTTGTTGTATCGCGGCTACGATATTCAAACCCTGGCGGAAAACTCCACTTTCGAGGAAGTTACTCATCTGCTGTTGAAAGGCTCGTTGCCGACGGCCGCCGAACTGGACGAACTGCAGACGATTCTGGCGCAGGAGCGCTATTTGCCGACGGCGATCGTGTCGGCATTCAAAGCATTACCGCGCGACAGCAAGCCAATGGACGTGCTGCAGGCCGTGGTGTCGTTGTTGGCCGCCGACGATCCGGATCTGGATAACGACGACAAAGACGCCAACTACCGCAAGGCGTTGCGCCTGACCGCCCGCTTTCCGTTGGCGGTGGCCGCGTGGCACCGCATTCGTCAGGGGCTCGAGCCGATCGAAGCAAAACCGGATCTGAGTCACGCCGCGAATTTCCTATATACGCTGTCCGGCGAAATTCCCGATCCGCAAACCGCGCGCGATATGGACGTCGCGTTGATTCTGCACGCGGAGCATTCCTTCAACGCCTCGACCTTCACTTGCCGCCAGGTGGCTTCGACGCAGGCGCACATTTACGCCAGCATTTCGGCCGCGATGGGCGCGCTGTCCGGCGCGTTGCACGGCGGCGCCAACGAGCGCGTGCTGCGTATGCTGGAAAAAATCGGCTCGGTCGACAAAGTGGAGGCGTTCGTCACCAAGACCCTCGACGAGGGCGGCAAGATCATGGGCATGGGCCACGCGGTGTACAAGACGATCGATCCGCGCGCCAAGTACCTGGGGCCGATGGCCCTGCGGCTGAGCGAAAAGAGCGGCGACTTTTCCTGGTACAACATGTCGGAAAAGGTGCGGCTGTTCACCGCCGAGGAATTCAAGAAGCGCAAGAACATCGAGATCTACGCCAACGTCGATTTCTATTCGGCGACGCTCTACAAGCTGATGGGCATTCCGCTGGACCTGTTCACGCCGATCTTCGCCGTGGCGCGCGTGGTCGGTTGGGCGGCGCATTACCTTGAGGAGAAATACGCCGAGGCGCAGCCGAAACCGGCGCTGTACCGGCCCAAGGCCGAGTACGTCGGTCGCTATTGCGGCGAGGAATCGTGTCAGTTCGTTCCGCTTGACGAACGCTGATTATCCGCATCGCCGAACCCTGCCCGCCCTTTCCCCTCCGAGCCGATAGCGCTATTGTGCCCAAAGGCAAGCGGAGGTGGAACAATGAGCAAACTGACGCGGCGTGATTTCCTGGCGGCCCTGGGCGCATCGGGTTGTGCGCTGGGTTTGGGCGCAAGCTGCAAAGCCGCCGTCGAAGCCGAAAAAGCCGCGCCGACTCCCGTCCCCTCGCCGACACCCGCTGCGATGAATACCGCGCGCTTCTGGCAAGCGCAGGACGGCGTCGTTCAATGCGATTTGTGTCCGCACCGTTGCACGATCGCGCCCGGCAAAACCGGTTTGTGTCGTGCGCGCCGCAACGACGACGGCAAACTGGTTAGTCTGGTGTACGGCAAACCGGTGACCATCCACAACGATCCGATCGAGAAAAAGCCCTTCAATCATGTACTTCCGGGCTCCAATGCGTTTTCGCTCGCCTGTGTCGGTTGCAACATGACCTGCCGCCATTGCCAGAACTGGCAGCTTTCGCAGGCCGCGCCGGGCGATCTGCCGACACAGAATTTTTCTCCGACCGATTTGGTGGCGCGAGCGAAAAGCGACGGTTCCAAGTCGATTGCCTTTACTTACAACGAACCGACGATCTGGACCGAGTACGTGTTGGACACCACGCAGGCGGGCCGGGAAAGCGGCCTGCCGGTCGTACTGGTCAGCAACGGTTTCGTCAACGAGCCGCCGCAACGCGAACTGGCGCGGGCGTTAGGCGCTTACAAGGTCGACCTGAAAGGATTTTCGGAAAAATTCTATGCCGATGTGTGCGGCGCGCATTTGCAGCCGGTGCTCGACGGCATGGTGCGCATCCGCGAGGAAAAGTGCTGGCTGGAGATCGTCACGCTGCTCATCCCCACGCTCAATGACGATCCGCAGGAATTGCGGCAAATGGTCAAATGGGTGCACGACAACCTGGGCGACGACGTGCCGCTGCACTTCACCCGCTTTCATCCGATGTACCGGCTGCGCAACCTGCCGCGTACGCCGGTCGAGACGCTGGAAACCGCGCGCAAGATCGCGCAGGACGCCGGGCTGCACTTCGTCTACACCGGCAACGTGCCAGGCCATCCCGGCGCCAACACCTACTGCCCGCAGTGCGGCGAACTGCTCATCGAGCGCTACGGATTTTCGCCGGCGATCAAAGCGCTGCAAGACGGCAAATGCGCCAAGTGCGGGCGCGCGATCCCCGGCGTCTGGGCCTGACCGACCGGATTGAAGATCGGAAGAGCACACGTCTGAACTCCAGTCACCGAATACGATCT
>CALBTQ010000810.1 GCA_937967875.1 uncultured Pseudomonadota bacterium | reverse complement strand
CCACCGAGATCTACACTCTTTCCCTACACGACGCTCTTCCGATCTGTCATCACTGGTATCGTCATCGATTGTGTCATCATCGAGGGTATCGTCGTCGCCGGTATCGTCGTCGAGGGTGTCGTCATCGAGGGTGTCGTCGTCCGAGGTGGTATCGTCATCAGGGGAAGAATCGTCATCCGAGGCGGAGTCGTCGTCGGGAATCACATCGTCATCGACGTCGTCATCGATCGTGCCACTATCGTCGTCATCGCCGCAATTGCAGCCGACAACCAGGAAAACAACCAATAAAACAAAGGACAGGGTGCGCAGCATCACTTGTTTCCTCCAAAAAAACCTTCCAAGAATACCGCGATATTATAATAAAATGAATAACTGACACAAGCGCTCCCTGCGCCGCGGAGGGGATTCCGCCCGATACCGACCGAACCATCTGTTGTCTTGACCCCCGGGCGCGGGGAGGCTACATTCGAAGCCCGATTTCGTCGGGTTAAGGGGGTATGCCTTGCGCGTGATGAGGATCTTTCTGGTGGCGGCGTTGTTGCTCGCGGCGGGCGCGGGCGCGGCATCGGCGCAGGTGGTGTCGCGGCCGGACATGAACGACACGCCGCTGGGTCAGAACGTCTCTGGATTTTTGTCGGTGTCGCTGGGACTGGCCTACATGCCCGCATTCAGCGCCGAAGCCGAGTCGTCGGACGACAACTTCGAGTACAAAATCAAAAACGACCGTTTCGTTTTCCCGGGCTTCGCCGCGCACGTGAGCATGATCCCCGCCTGGGGCAACAACGCGTTGATGGTCGAGGCCGGCTACGACGTGCTGGCCATGGAATGGAAGCAGGACGTTTCCGACAACGTCGATGAATATTCCGGCAACTCGACGCTGGCGCTGAATGCACTGTCGATTTCCACCAACTACGTGCGGTACTTCCTGTCCGGCGCGGACCGCATCTACGCGTTGGCCGGCGCGGGCTACGTGTGGGAATCGGCCAAGCTGGCCACGGAAACCGGCGACGATTCGAACACCGACAACGCCAGTTTCCCCAATTGGCGGCTCAACGCGGGCCTGGGCTATTTGCATCAGATGAGCACCGGCGCGGTCGGCGTGGAGCTACGGGCCGACTACCTGCTCAACGATTCGTCCTTCGATCTGGAAGATCCATACGGCAAATATGAGGTCACCATGACCCATCCGGTCATTCTGCGTTTGGGAGCGACTTTCGCCATCGGGCGACTCCTCGAGCGCTAACCCATCGGTTTCATTTGACAACTTACCGCCCCACACGGTAACCTAATAAAATTGCTATTAAGGCATGATAGCGGAAGTGTAACTATATGGTTGCCGATGAACAAACACGCGCGGGCCGATGAGTTTTTTCGCCGCAGTGAGGCGGCGATGGAAGAATATCGCGAGGCGGGCTATCCGGGTCTGTTCGACCTGGTGACGGCCACCGTCGCGGCCCTGCGACGCGGCAACCAGGTGCTGATTTTCGGCAACGGGGGCAGTGCGGCCGATGCACAGCACTGGGCGGCCGAGTTCGTCAACCGCTATCTGCTGCCCGAGCGACCGGCCTTGGCGGCGCTCGCCTTGACGACCGATACGTCGATTTTGACCAGCGTTGGCAACGATCGCGGCTTCGACGATCTGTTCGCGCGACAGATACAGGCCCTGGCCCGCCCCGGCGATCTGGCCGTGGGCATCAGCACCAGCGGGCGTAGCGAAAACATTCTGCGCGCCCTGCGCGCGGCGCGCGAACGCGGCTGTGTGACCGTCGGGTTCGTCGGCGGCGACGGCGGCGAAATGCGCGCTTTGTGCGATCACCTGCTGTCGGCCCCGTCGGACCATACGCCGGTGATTCAGCAGGTGCACGAGGCGGTCGGCCACTTGTGGGTCGACCTGGTGGAGCAAACGTTGACGGAGGACATGTGAGCGACCGCGTGCCGCCCTTCGACTTTTCACAACTGACGCGCGAGGATCTCACCGCGCGCGGCGGCAAGGTGACCACGGCCGACTTCGGCCAGCCCACGCACGGCGATTCGTCGTTCGCCGACTGGTTCGACCGCCTGCCCCGCATCCTGGCCGGGCAGGATCTGCGCGATCTGGTCGAGGCGATCGTCGCGGCGCGCAGCGGCCAGCGGGCGGTGCACCTGGCGATGGGCGCGCACACGGTGAAGGTCGGTTTGGGGCCGATCATCGCCGATCTGATCGCGCGGGACATCGTCACGGCGGTGAGCATCAACGGTGCGTTCATCATTCACGATTTCGAGATCGCCGCGGCCGGCTTCACCAGCGAGGACGTGGGCGCGGTGCTGGGCCGGGGATCGTTCGGCATGAGCAAGCAGACGGCCGAGGCCTTCGTCGCGATGGTCGATCTAGCCGAGGAACTGGACCTGGGGCTGGGCGAGGCGGCCGCGCGATACATCGCTTTCGCCAAGCCGCCGCACGGTCATCAGTCGGTGCTGGCCGCGTGCTATCATCACAATGTGCCGGTCACCGCGCACGTCGCGCTGGGCACCGACATCGTGCACATGGCCGCCGAGCTGGACGGCGCGAAGCTCGGCCGGGCGTTGCTGCGCGACTTCCGGACGTTCACCACGCTGGTCGGACGGCTGGAGGACGGCGTCTATTTGAACGTCGGCAGCGCCGTGGTCATGCCCGAGGTGTTTCTCAAGGCCGTTTCGGCCGTGCGCAACGCGGGCGTGGCCCTGCGGAATTTGACGACCGCCAATTTTGATTTCATCCGGCAGTACCGACCGCTGACCAACGTGGTTAATCGGCCGACGGCGGACGGAGGGAAAGGCATCAACCTGGTGGGACATCACGAAATCATGATCCCGTTGCTGGCCGCGGCGGTTTGCCGGCGGCTGTGGGATCCGGCGGAGGACGAATGAAAACGGTCCTGGTCGGCGAAAGCAACTACGCCGAATTCGAAGTCCTCAACGACTTCCTGACCGGCAAGGGCTACCAGGTGCACTGGGTGAAAAGCGGTCCGGACGTGATCCGCGCCTATGCCGAACTCAAACCGGATTTGATCATCCTGGACGCGCTGATCCCCGGCATGACCGGCTTGAAGGTCTGTCAGGCGATCAAAAAGCTCGACGGCGAAGAGAACGTCCGCACCATTGTGCTGTCCAAGGTCTATCGTCAGTTCCAGAAGCAATACGAATCGCGCACCAAGGTCGGCGTCGACGCCTACAGCGAAAAGCCGGTGAACGTCGCCGAACTGGAAAAGGTGCTGCAAAAACTGCAACAGGAGATGGGCGCGCCCGAGACGGCCGCCTACAAACCGACCCCCGCGATGGCCGAGGCCGTCGCCGAAGCGGTTTCCGAAGCCGAGATCGTCGCCGAAGCCATTCCCGAAGCGACGGCCGAACAACTCGAAAAACCGGTGCTCGAAGAGCCCAAGCGCCGCCTGAGCGCCGCGGGCAATCTGAGCGAAACGCCCTTCCCCAAGCTGCTGTACTTCCTGCACAAGTTCCGCCGCACCGGCGCGTTGCGCGTGATGCACGAGCACATCAGCAAGGTGATCTACCTGCGCCAGGGCAACCCGGTGTTCGTCACCTCGAACCTCTCGAACGAATCGCTGGGCCGCTTCATGGTGGCCAAGGGCATGATCACCGTCGAGTCCTACAACTCCTCGCTCGAACGCATGCTGGCCACCGGCAAGCAGCAGGGCAACGTGCTGCTGGAGATGGGCGTGATTTCGCCGCACCAGTTGTACGAGGCGCTCGAAGCGCAGATCCGCGAGAAGATCCTGCGCATCTTCGCCTGGGAGGAAGGCGAGTACGAATTCCGCCCCGGCAAATACGACATCGACCAAAGCATGCAGCTCAACATCCAGTCGATGTCGGTGATCTTCGAGGGCATCAAGCGCTTCTACACGCTGGCGCGGTTGGAGAAGTACTTCAACGAATACAAAAACCAACGGCTGGTGCGCGTGCCCGAGTCGATGCTCGATCGCGGCGAGATGCAGTTCAAGCCCCACGAAGCCAAGTTCATCAAGCTCATCGACGGCGACCGGACGGTGGGCAAGATCATCGCCCGCAGCAACCTGAGCCTCTCGGAGACGTTCCAGATTCTGTACTTCCTGCTGCTGATCGAGGTGATCCGCTTCGTGGGCGATCCGGGCTTCAGCAGCCGCAGCGAAAAGACGCACGCGGCCTACACCGCCGAACGGCGCGAGCGCCGCGAGACCTGGCGCCGGCTGGCCGAAGACAAAGAAGGCGTGCAGGCCGACCGCATGACGACCTTCCGCCGCGACATCTCGCGCTTCTTCGAGGACATCGACCGGCTCAACTTCTACGAGATGTTCGGTCTACAAACCGACGCGACCGTCGAGGACATCAAGCGCTCGTATCACACGCTGACGCGCAAGTACCATCCCTACGATCTGTACAACGACGTCAACGAAGTGCTCAAAGCCAAGAGCGACGGCATCTTCCGCTCGCTGACCACGGCCTATGAAACGCTGATGAACGCCGAGAAGCGCAAGGAATACGACGCGTCGCTCGACAAGCGCGTGACCACCGAGCGCATCAGCGACGAAGCGCAGCAAAAGGCCAAGCTCGACCTCGAGCTGGACTTCGATGTGGAAGAGGAAAAGTACGTCAGCGTGGCCCAGCCCGAAGAGGAAGCGCTGGTCGGTCCGGACATCGAGTGGGACGTGCAGGGCGATCTGGCCGTCGGCGATCTGGACGACACGCAGGTCGAGCTCGAGAAATTCGAGGACGGCGGCGACGAGGAGACGCTCAAGGAAGCCAGCGAGGTCACCGTTTCAATGGCCAACGCGGTCAAGAGCGAGCTGCTGTTCCAGCAAGGCGAGGATCTGCTGCACGACGAGCAATTCGAGCGCGCGGCCGAGCTGTTCACCAAGGCGCTGGAGCTCAACCCGAAAGAAGCGGAGTACTTCGCCTACCTGGGCTGGGCGACCTTCATGCAGAATCCGCAGGACGCCGGGCGCCTCGCCCAGGGGCGCGACCTGCTGGAAAAAGCGGTGTCGATCAACCCCGGTCTCGACCAGGGCTACACCTTCCTGGGCATGCTCGAACACCGCGTCGGCCGCAAGGACCGCGCGCGCGAGTATTTCCAGAAGGCGCTGCAATACAACCCGGAAAACGACAATGCCGAACGGGAGCTGAAAAAACTGGAGGTCGGATAATTGGCCAAGGCGCAAACGATATTGCTGATCGAGCCCGACGAGATCGAGCGGACCGAAACCGCCGCGCTGCTGGGCAAGATGGGCTACGAGGTCGACGGCGCGGCCAATTCGAACGACGGCCTGCGCGCCTTCGCCGAGCGCCATCACGACCTGGTGATCGTCGAGGTGCTGCTGTCGGGCATGAACGGGCTGAAGGTCTGCAAGATCGTCAAGGAACAGGGCGAACCGTGGCACGTGAAGGTGGTCGTGGTCAGCAAGGTCTACAAGAGCCGGGCGATGGAATACGACGCGCTCAACCGCTACCAGGCCGACGCCTACTTCTCGCGCCCCTTCCCGATGGTCGATCTGGTCAATACGATCAACCGATTGATCGGCGAGCCGCAGGGCGCGCCGCGCATCCATGACAAGCTCGCGCCGCCGCCGAGCGAGCCGGCGCCCAAGCCGCGCGCGGTCAGCGATTTCGTGCCGCCCGCGCCGCCGCCCAAGCCGGCGCCCGCTCCCGAGCCGGAACCGCCGGTCGAAACGGAACCGGGCGACGAAGGCAAATTCGACAGCATGCGGTTCGCCGCGTTGCTCGACAAACTCAAGCGCGAAAAATTCGACGGCTCGTTGATCGTGCGCCGCGAAGCGGAGGCCAAGAACATCTTCTTCGTCGAGGGGCGGCCGGTCTTCGTGCAATCGAATATCGACAACGAAACGCTGGGGCGCATGCTGGTCGAAGACGAAGCGCTGACCGATCAGCAATACCGCGACGCGATGGTCGAGCTGGCCGAAACCGGCCGGCGCTTCGGCACGATCGTCGTGCAACGCGGCTACCTGACCAACGACCAGCTCTTTTTCCACCTTGTCGCGCAGACGCGGCGGAAAATCGCCCGCTGCTTCGCCTGGCCCGACGGCGACTACCGCCTCAAAACCGACAAGCGTTACCCCGAAAACGCGCCGACCTTCGAGGTCGACATCACCGAAACCGTGCTCGAAGGCTACCGCCGTTACCTGGACGCCGGGCTGCTGGAAGCCGCCTACGAGCGCGACCGCGCCAAATACGTCTTCCTCGGCGAGGATCGCGCCGTCGCCGCCGTCAAACCGTTTTTGTCCGAAGACGAAACGGTCATGCTTCGTCAGGCCGACGGCCGCCGGAAAATGAGCGACCTCGTCGGCGATTCGTCGCTGGGGTTGATCGACTCGTTGCGCCTGCTGGGCGCGCTGATCGCCCTGGGCGCCTTGCGCGTGGCCGGCGTCGCCGACCAGCCGGAGCTGTCGCCCTACGGCGGTTCGGTCACGCCCGACGGCGAGCAGCCGCTGACCGATCCGCGCCACGAAAGCCTGTTCAGCCAGATCAAGGAATTCGCCGTGCGCGTCGACGAAATGTCGCTGCCCGAAATCCTGGGCGTGGAGCCGGACGCCGACGCCCAGCGCATCGAAACGGCCTTCGCCGAACGCATGGAGATTTTCAATCCCGACGCGCTGCCGCCGCGCACGCCGCCGCGCATCAAGCGTCAGGCCGCGCGCATCGTCCGCCGCCTTGAAGAGGCCCGCGGCGCCCTGCTCGATCCGCGCCGGAGTCGCGAAAACGCGCCGGCCCAAGAGGGCGAAGCGGTCGTGGGCACGCCCGACGAGCGCATCCAGATGCAAAAAGGCCTGGTCGCGATGGAGAACCGCGAGTACGGCAAGGCGGTGCACCATTTCAAACAAATGGTCAAGGACTTTCCGCAAAATGTCGAATACCGGGTAAAGCTGGCCGAGGCGCTTTACAAGTTCGTCGCGGAGCCGATTTATAAGTGGGCCGACGTGGAGGACGCCGCCAAACAGGTGTTGACGGTGGACAAGAAAAACGCCGAAGCCCTGGCGATTATCGGCCGGGTGAAAGCCAAGGAAGGCGACGACGAGCTGGCGCTCAAATATCTGAAAAAAGCCTTTGAACTCGATTCGCAGAATACCGATTTGCGGCGGGAAGTGCGCTACGCCGAACAGCGGGTTAAAGAGACGCCGACCAAGAAGAAATCGATCTTTGGGAAGATACTATGAGCGAACCGAAACGGATTTTCATTGCCTTGCACGATCAGGACATCGCCGCCGACATGGAGGCGTTGCTGGTTTCGCAGGAATACCAGGTGATGCGCTTCGGCTCCAGCCGCACGCTGCTTTCCCAACTGCAAGGCAAGAATCCGCATCTGCTGCTGCTCGACGTACTGCTGCCCGACGGCAACGGCTTGGAGCTGTGCAAGCGGCTCAAGGCCGAACCGACGATGAAATCGATGAAGATCATGGTCATTTCGACTTTCAAGCGCTCCGCCAAGTTCAGCATGGAGGCGCGCACCAAATTCCTGGTCGATAAATACCTCGAAATGCCCATCGATCCGCCGGTCCTGTTTGAATCCGTCGCCGAACTGCTCGGCGTGGAGCCCGGAACCAAAGAACGCAAACCGGCCGCCGCGCCGGCCAGACCGACGCCGCCCCCGCGACCGGCATCCGCCGCCAAGGCCAAACCGGGATGGGAAGCGGTGCCCGACGACGATTTCATCACACCGCCGCCGCGCAAGAAGCCCTCGGACGAAGTGATCATCGGCGCCCAACGAGGTGCGCGCCAGCCTGAGCCGGCCCGGCCCGGACCCGAGCGCGTCGCCCCGCCGCGTCGCGAAGAGAAAAAAAGCCATCCGCGCCGGCCCACGCCCGCGCCCTTTACGCATGAGCCGATGATCTCCGGCCAGCTCGGCCCGGTGTTGCTGCCCGAACTGCTGCTCAACTATTACCAGACGCGCGCGAACGGCACGCTGGTGGTCAAATCGCTCGAAGAACAGCGGGAAATTCTTCTGCGCGACGGCATTCCGGTGGCCATTCGCTCCAATTTCATCCCCGACGATTCGCTGGGCCAATTGCTGATCGCCCGCGGCATCGTCGACCGCGCCGCCATCGACGTCGCCTTGACCAAGGCCGAAAAGGAAAACCGCATGCTCGGCGAAATCCTCCTCGCCGAGGGCAATCTGGCGCTGCACGAACTCAACAGCGTGTTGCGCACGCAGGCCAAACGCAAGCTCAATTCCGCCTTCCGCTGGAAGGAAGGCGTGTTCGAATTCCGCGAAGGCGAACTGGATTTCACCAACGCTCTGAAGATCGAACAGAGCATGCTCTCGATCATCATCGCGGGCGTCGTGCGCCATTACGACATGGCCAAGCTCGAAGAACGGCTGTTCCTGAACAAAGACGCGGTCGTCGAACGGACCGATTCCACGACGCTCAAGCCCGACGATCTGAACCTGACCAAGCACGAATGGCGCATCCTCAACCTCGTCGACGGCCGGCGCACGTTGGGCGAACTGATCGCCGACGCCGACCTGAATTTCGCCCGTACGTTCCAGGTGCTCTACCTGTTTTTGCTGTTCGGCCTGGTGCGCTTCAAGGCCGGCGACCTGTTTTTCCGTCTGGACGAAGCGGTCGTACAGCGCGCGCGCAGCGAGGCCGGCCAGGTGCAAACGCCGGTGGACACCGAGGACGAGATCGAGGGCGGCAAGGCGCGCGAGGAATTCAAAAACGAGGGCGATCTGGCGCAAGTGCCGCTGACGCGCTTTCTGTATTTTCTGTATTCCAACCGCGTGACCGGCACGCTGACGCTGGCCAAAGGCAACCAGGAAGAGACGCTTTCCATCGCCGAGGGCATGCCGGTGAAGATCCACTCGAACCGCATCGGCCCCAACACGTTGGGCAACATGCTGATTCGCGAGGGGAAAATCACCGAACTCGAACGCGACAAAGCGCTGGCCGCCGCCGCCGAAACCGGTCGTCCGTTGGGCGAGACGCTGCTGGCGAAAAGCCTCATCTCCCCGCATGAGCTGTTCGAGGCGTTGATCGCCCAGATCGAGCAGAAGCTCGTCGCGCTCTTTACCTGGCAGGAAGGATCCTACCACTTCGAAGAGGAACAACTGTCGACCGCCGACACGCTGCCGATCACGGTGGACATCACCAAACTGGTCATACGCAGCATCCGCGAGTCGATCGCCGCCGACCGCATCGAAACGGAATTGCGCAAGTATCGCTCCTTCCCGCTCATGCGCGCGCGGGCCGGCGTCGATTTGACCGGCATGTTCGGCGATCCGCGCGAGAGCGCGCTGGTGGCGATGATCGACGGGCGCAAGACGCTGGGCGAGATTCTCGACCGCACGCTGCTTGATTCCTCGCACGCGATGCAGATGATCTACAGCCTGCTGCAACTGGGTTTGATCAAATTCAAAGAAGATTAATTTCCCGTTCAGAGTATTGGCGAGACAGCCGAAGATGATTACTATGCTATCATCTCCGATGTAACTTTGCCTTCATGGCTGTGAGGTTGATCATGGCGAATAAGCTAAGGATTCTATTTGTTTGCAGCGAAGTGACTCCGTTGGCCAAAACCGGCGGACTCGCCGATGTATGCGGCGCGTTGCCCACGTATCTGGCCGGTTTGGGTCACCAGGTCGACGTCGCGCTGCCCTGGTACAAATCGATCGATCTGACCGGCGCCAAACAGTCGGTTTTATTGGAAAATCTCGCTATCAAACACGGCGACGCCACGGTGAACGGCAAGGTCGTCGCCGCCGACGTCGGCAAACCCTGGCGCGCGCTGTTGGTCGATCAACCGGATTATTTCCACCGCGACGGCCTGTACACCGATCCGCTGTCGGGCAAGGATTACCCGGACAACGCCGAGCGCTTCTCGTTTTTCGCCAAGGCCGTCGTCGCGACGATCCGCGAAGCGAAACTAAAATACGATATCGTCCACGCGCACGACTGGCAAACCGCGCTGGTCGTCTCCTACCTGCGCAAGCAGGCCGGCGACGATCCGCTGCTCGCCAAGCCCGGCACGCTGTTTACCATCCACAACCTCGGTTACCAGGGCCTGTTCCCGGCCGAGGCGGGCAAGTGGTTCGACCTGCCCGACGCGTTCAACATTCACGAACTGGAATTTTACGGCCAGTGGAGCCTGCTCAAAGGCGCGCTCAAACACGCCGACTTCATCTCGACCGTCTCGGTGCGCTACGCCAAGGAAATTCAGACCCCGGAACTGGGCTTCGGCCTCGACGACGTGCTCGTGGCGCGCGCCGACCAGCTGCTGGGCATCACCCACGGCGTGGACGGCGGCGACTGGAGCCCGGCCACCGACAAGCACCTGGCGGCCAACTTCACCGCCGACAAGCCCAAGGGTAAAGCCGCGTGCAAGGCCGACCTGCTCAAGCGCTTCAACCTGCCCGCCCACTGGGCGAAAAAGCCGCTGCTGGGCTTCGTCGGCCGGCTCATCGAGCAAAAGGGCCTGGAGTTGATCATGGCCGTCGCGGACGATCTGGTCGCGCACGGATTCCTCCTGATTTTCCTGGGTTCGGGCGAAAAGAAGTACGAAGGCGCGCTGCGCGATCTGGCCGCGCGTTTCCCCGAGCAGGTGGGCGTGCGCATCGGCTTCGACGAGGCGCTGGCGCATAAAATCACCGCCGGGGCCGATCTGCTGCTGCTGCCCTCGATCTACGAACCGTGCGGGCTCTCGCAGATGTACGCGCACAAGTACGGGACGATCCCGGTCGTGCGCGCCACCGGCGGGCTGGACGACACGGTCTGCGGTTGGGCCAAGGGCAAGCGCAATTCGGACGGCTTCAAGTTCACCGATCCCAATCCCGAAGCGCTGCTCAAGGTGCTGGCCGACGCCGCCGACCTCTTCGAGGATCCCAAGCGCTGGAAGAAGCTGACGACCAACGCCTTCGCGATGGATCACTCGTGGGAATCGGCCGCCGGCAAGTACGAGCGCCTGTACCGCAAGATCCTCCGCCTGAAGAAGGAAGCGGCGCAGTAGGCCGCAGCGCGACCTATGGATGGATCGCCATTTTCGGCTTCATTTGTTGATTTCTACGCATACGCAAATCGCCGTGGCCGATACGATACCGATCGTCAAAGATTTCTACGCCCCTCCGGGGCTTGTTGGTTCTGGGTAGGCCACGATTTCCAGGGCTTCGCCCTTCGCTACTGACCGTCCGCCCCTCCGGGGCTTTGGCGGTCCGGGCAAGTCAATTCGGAAGTCGGAAAGACAAGCCCTCACCCCGGCCTGCGGCCGACCCTCTCCCAGAGGGCGAGGGTAAAAAAATCGGGGACTCGATTCCTTCGTGTCCCCGCATTTTTAAAACAAGCAGCCTAAAAATCACGGGGCACGTAACGAGTACATGTCCCGGATTTTCATAACTCCTTTCTCCCTCGGGGAGAAGGGGCGGGGATGAGGGCGAAACCCGCGATTTCCAGGACAATTGAGACTGTCGATCAATGCGCCGATAGGCGACAAACAGCCCCGCCAGGGGCGACAGAGGGTAGCCCGACCCGTGAGCGTCGGGCGAATAAAGCCAATTCCCGCCGGGGCGGCAGACGCATTCTTTCTCAATACGAGAAAATCAACAGTCTCTTTAGCCACTGTTGAAATGGATCTTTACGAAAATTCTTCAAGCCCGTAGGGCGCAGGTCA
>CALBTQ010000809.1 GCA_937967875.1 uncultured Pseudomonadota bacterium | reverse complement strand
GTGCCGGAGGTCGGAATCGAACCGACACGATCGCAAGGATCGGGGGATTTTGAGTCCCCTGCGTCTACCAATTTCACCACTCCGGCGCAGTGCATCGGTTAAGAGGCCAGTTTAATAGCAGATCCGGCGGCAAAAGAAAAGAGCATTTTCGCCCGGCGGCAAAGGGCGTCGCGGACGCAGTCGCCGGATTTCATAAACGAATCGCGGCCGGTGCGCGTCAGTCGCGCGAGAAATCCCACGAGCCGCGCGCGATGGTGTCGCCGGTAAGGTCGTACGCGTCCAGGCCGCCCCACATGCGCTTGCCGGTGATGTCGCCCCACAACAGATAATAATCCAGGTCTTTGGGCTCCTGGTCGCTGTAGAGCAGCAGGATGACGTACTGCCATTCGATGTCCATGACCCCGTCGAGGTAGCCGCCGTTGGGAACCAGCGAATTGTCGACCGTGCCGATTTCGGCGAAGGTGCCGTCGAAGGACCAGTCCGGGTACATGTTGATGGTCAGTTCCAGCGTCGCCGAGCTTTCGTTGTGGTCGACGGTCGATTCCAGCGCCATCGTGCCGGTCCAGACGCCGTTGAAATAATCGGGTTCGGAGCCGGCCGGGATGCCCGGATCGCTGTATTCGGCGCCCTCGTCGTCCGCGTCGGACCAGCCGCCGTCGTCGCTCGCCTTTTTGTTGTCGCCGCCACCGCCGCACGCGAAGCAAAGAGTCGCTACCAGTATCGCCGACACAAGTCGCAAACAAATCATCCACTGAATGCGCTTCATTCCATTCTCCTGCTGAATTTGGTTGAATGAGTATCTTCACAATACCATAACCAATTGTACGCGCCAAGCGGGTCGTGCGTCGTCGCCGGTTGTTGATCCGGCGTCGATCTGCCAAGATGAGTTTCGTACAATCGAGCAGCGAAAAGGAAACGGCGAACAACGCGCGACGGGTGGACGAAGCATGAGCAAAGACGCCAAAGGAATTTCCGTTTATCTGACCTTATCGTTCGGGCTGGCCTGGCTGATGTGGGTGCCGATGGTCCTGGTCGGCGTCGATCCCAATGCACCGGTGTTTCAGGTGTTGTTGCTGCCCGGCGGCTTCGCCCCGGCGATCGCCGCGATTCTCGTGCGCAAGTTCGTCACGCGCGAAGGCTTCGCCGACGCCGGCCTCAAACCGAACTTCCGTCATTGGCGGCTGTACCTGTTCGGCTGGCTGTGGACCGTGCCGATCGTTGCGCTGATCATCGTGCTGGCCTATGTGTTCGACCTGGGCAAGCCCGATTTCACCGGGATCAGTTTCCTCCAATCGCGCGCCCCCGGGAAGGAAATCCCCGCGGCGGCGCAGGCGGTGGTGACCTACGTCATGCCGTTGCAGGGAGCCATTCTCAGTTTGATCGCCACCTTCGTGTTGTGGGGTGAGGAATTCGGGTGGCGCGGCTACTTGCAGTCGCGCTTATACGCGCGCCGACCACTGGCCGGGGCGATCGCCACCGGATTGATTTGGGGCGTGTGGCATTTTCCGCTGATTTTGCTGGGCTATCAGTATCCGCAGCAGCCGCTGTGGGGCCTGGTCGTCTTTCCGGTCAGCACGGTGTTGATCTCGATCGTCTTGGGCTGGTTGCGCAGCGCGAGCGACAGCATCTGGCCCGTTTGCCTGGCGCACGCGTCGCTCAACTCCCTGGGCGGCTCGTGGCTGGTTTTGTGGTTCACCGGCCGCGCCGACCTGCTGTGGGTCGGCATCCTGGGCGTGCTCGGTTGGATTCCCCTGGGCGCGCTGGCGGTGTGGATCGTGCGCACCGGGCGACTCAAACCGTTAAAAGAAAACGGCGCGACCAAGGCCGCGCCGTAATCGTCAGCAAATGAGTTTCGTGCTCAGCCTACGCAGGCGGCTGACCAGCAAGCCGCTTCGCACGCGCCGAATTCGTCGCAGTCGTCATAGTCGTAGCAGTGGCAGGTGCACAGGAAATAGGACTCCTCGTCCAGGCAGTCGGTCATGAACAGGCTGTAGCACTCATCGAGCGAGGTCCAGCCCCAATCGTCGTCGCAGATTTCGAAGATGTAATCGCACACTTCTTCGACGTCGGTGTTGCACGTGTCGTCGTCATCGTCGCCGGTGTCGTCATCGTCGTCGGTGATATCGTCGTCATCGTCATCGTCATCGTCATCATCGTCATCGTCATCGTCGTCGTCATCGTCGTCGTCGTCATCGTCGTCATCGTCATCGTCATCATCGTCGTCGTCATCGTCGCCGCAGGCGGTGATCACCACCAGGCTGCCGGCAAGCAGGAAAATCAAGGTCAGCAGGATCCACCATTTCATGCTCTTCATCGTCCCCTCCTTTTGGTTTTCATCGATCGATTCACGAATATTTTCGCTGGTTGCTAAGAGTTACTTATCCAAGTATTCAACAAGTAACCGGTGGGCGCAAGCGTCTACTTGGTCACGTCCCACGTGCCGTGGTTTTGCTGCACGTTGACGCCGTCGAGGGAAAAGAAATCGCCGCTCATGTGCTGCCAGGCCACGTCGCCTTCCATGAAGTAGTAGTAGGTGATGTCGTCGGCTTCGCATTCGAAGCGGAACGAGAAGGTGACCGTGTCGAACATCAGGTCGATCGATCCGCCGAGCGCTTCGTGGTCGGGGCAGGCCGGATCGTCGGGGCAGGTGGGATCGGAAAAGGTGCCGGTGAACGACCAATCGTCGGCGACCTCGATTTCCATCCGGATCGACGCGGTCCCGCCGCCCTGGCCCGATTCCATGACGATGTCCATCGAGCCGTTCCAGACGCCGGAGAAATCCTCGGGCGTCCAGTTGCCGGGATCGATATCGTCGTCGATATCGTCGTCGTCATCGTCGTCGTCGACGGGCGGTTGCGCGTCGTCGTCGTCATCGTCGTCGTCGCCTGCCGGCACGTGCCGCGAGTCTTCATCGTCGTCGCCGCAGGCGAAAAACGATCCGCCGGCCAGCAGCGCCGCCGATAGAAGAATGATGAACGCCGTTGCGTGCTTCATGAGGTCACCGCCTTTCGCCCTTCGATTATCGGCGGAAACGCCCTGCAGGGCAAACAAGACGCCGGAGGCAAATCGGCGATTGAACATCGCCGCCGGATGTACTATGAATCCCCTTGAGATGACCGAGATGAACCGAACCAAACGCTCACGCTTGCTGTTGTTGTTCGGTGCGCTGGCAGCCGCGTTGTTGGCGGCGGAAATCGTGTCCTATGTGCTGTTGAGCATTGGTTGGGACGGTACGCCCGAACGCGACGAAATCCGCGCCCGGCTACGCGGCGAGCGCGAAGCCGATCAATTCTCGCTGCCCGGCGAAGGCGAGCGGCTGTCCACCAACGTGCTGCATCCGTATTTCGGCTTCGCCGTCGATCGCGGCGCCGATCCCAATGTCAATCGTTACGGCTTTTTCGCGCCCGAACCGCCGCTCGGCGACGATCCGAACGTGCTGGACATCGCGATCATGGGCGGCTCGTTGGTGCAGTATTTCCGCTTCGCGCAAGGTTCGCTGGTCGCCCGCCTGCAAGAGGCGATGCCCGGCGAAAAACGGATCATCCGCATCCACAATCTGGCGCTCAAGGGCGGCAAGCAGCCGCAGCAGGTGATGATCCTCGCCTACCTGCTCGCCCAGGGGCACAGCTTCGACGTGGTGGTCAACCTCGACGGCTTCAACGAAGTGACCCTGCCGCTGGCGGAAAATCGACCGTACGGCGTCGCTCTGAGCTTCCCGCGCAATTGGCGGACGCAGGCGCGGCAGGGATACGATCCGCACATGACGCGCGACGTCGGCCGGCTGCAAGACCTTTACGAAATACGGGCCAAGTGGCGGCATCGCTTCGAGCGCTGGGGCTTGCCTTATTTCAACGCGCCGTTGCTGGTCTGGCAGCGCCTCGACCGTTGGTATCAGCGGAAGATCGACGAAGCGCAAGCGGATCTGCTGCAGAATCTCGCCGGTCGTGAAAGTACGTTTCAGGTGTCCGGACCGGCGAAACAGTATGAAAACGATCAGGCGGCGCTCAAGGCCGCGATCACCAAGTGGCAAAACGGTTCGCGGCAACTGGCCCGCCTGTGCAGCGCCAACGGCATCAAGTATCTGCATTTCCTGCAGCCCAACCAGTACTACGCCGATTCCAAACCGCTGTCGGCCGAGGAAAAACAAAAGGCCTACAACCTGGAATTTCCCTACGCGCCGTTGGCCGCCCAGGCGTATCCGCTGTTGGTCGAGGCGGGGCGAGAGTTGGTTGCGGAAGGCGTCGACTTCCACGATTTCACGCAGGTTTTCGCCGATCATCCGGAGACGATCTACGCCGATATTTGTTGTCATGTGAATGTGGTCGGCAACGAGATTCTCGCCGCGAATCTGGCGGAGTATATCGCTGCGGCGCTACGCTGAATTTTCCTGTCCAAGTGGGATAAAAAAAGCGCTTTTCTTTTGGTGATTTTTTTCGATATTCTAATTATATCTCGATAAAACAAGCTGAAAGTGCAACCGTCGATGAGAAAACGAAGCGCGATAACTCGTTTTGGGCTCGGCCTTTGGCTGCTGGTTTGGGCGCGGACCGCCGCGGCGCAGACCGTGCCGACCCCCGCTTCGTTTTCATGGACGACGTTGATCGCTTACGTGTCGCTGTTTTTTGCGCTGGGCGGTGCGCTGATTCTGTTGTATTGGCTGCGGACCTATCAGTTGATCAAGCGGCAGGAACAATTGGAACGACTGGTGGCCGAGCGCACCAGCGAGTTGGCGCAGGCCAATCAAAAACTCGACGCCGTCAACCGCGAATTGCAGGCGCTGGCCAACCAGGACGGTCTGACCGGTCTGGCCAACAAGCGATTCTTCACCGCCAAGTACCATGAGGAATTTGTCCGCGCCCGGCGTAGCCAACTGCCGATTTCACTGATTATGATCGACGTGGATTGCTTCAAGGCCTACAACGACACCAACGGGCACTTGGCCGGCGACGATTGTCTCAAGCAGGTGGCCGAGTCGATCCGGCGTTGGGTCGGACGTTCCACCGATCTGGCCGCGCGGTACGGCGGCGAGGAATTCGTGATCATGCTGCCCGAAACGACCGGCGACCAGGCGTGGGATTTGGCCGAAAAGATCCGCCGCCACATCGCCGAATTGTGCATCGCGCACGAAAACTCCGTCGCCGCCCCACACGTTACCGCCAGTTTCGGCGTTGCGACGCTCACCCCCGACGGCCGCCAATTGCCCGACGCGCTCATCGCCCAGGCCGATGCCGCCCTTTACCGAGCCAAGAACGCCGGCCGCAACCGCGTCGAGGGGGCAACCGGCGAGCGTCTGAGCATAAATTAGTTTTCGCTTAACGCGTTCCAGAACGCCTGCGGCGCGCTGTCCCACACCCAGAAGCCGTAACCGGAAAAGTCGTACTGCTTTGTCAGGGCGATGAACTCGACGGCCCGTTGCGCGCATTCCTGGCTGGAGCGGCAGCCGCCGTCGCCGCCGACCCACGCCGCGCCGACCGGCGCGACCGCCGACGAGCAGGCGCAGTTCGCCGGATCGTTCAGGCATTGCGTCAGCCGTTGTTCGACGCTCGCGCTGGAACCGTAGTACAACTGCGGCGCGTTGCAGTCGGCGTTGGCGGCGAAGGCGGCGAAGGGGAAGCCCGCGTGTTTCGACGGTTGGTCGTGACTGCTGATCGCCAGACCTTTGTCCGCCTTGTGCAAAAACACATGCAGCGTTTTCGCATAGGCATACGCCTCATCTTCGCCGCCCTGGAAGAAGTTCGAGCCGCTTTTGCTTTCGGCGTCCATGAGCAGGCCGTCGAGCTTGAGTTCGTCGACGTACTCCGTGACGTTCTCCGCTTCGGTCAGCGCCGTCTCGATGTTCGGACAACGCGGCTCGTGCCAGCCCAAGACGGCGAGGCCGCGTTCGTGCAACCCGGCCACCGCTTCGTTGAACAGGGAAAGGTCCGTCCCCAGTCCCTTGCGGTACAACGAGGCGCCCACGGCGATCTTGATCCACACGCCGTCGAGCTTCGCGTCGGTTGCCTGTTGCAGAAATTTTTCGATTGCCGAGGGACCTTTGACCACCTGGCGGAACTGCCAGATGTACATATTTCGGCCGCTGATGTGCTTGCAAGCCATCATTCCTCCACTGGATGTATTTTGGTAACGCCTATTTGGGGAGTCGTTGTCGGGATCGTTTCCCCCGCCCGACGCACCCTGAACATACCGAAAAATCGGGAAGCGAGTCAACGACCGTCTTGGTGACGACCGTCTTGGTGAATGGTCATGAAGTTCCCGGAAGTCGGCCGGTCGCGCGCCGGCGATCGACGACCTACCACTCGGCGTACCAGCGGCGCAGGGCGTACCACAGGCGGTTGGTCAGTTTTTCCCACCGCGAACGGTGTTTCCAATCGTCATAGGTGTACTCGCTCGCTTCGCGGCGATAGCTCTCCAGCAGCGCGGCCAGGTGCGCGGACAGCGGCGCATGGCTGATGCCCACGTTGATCTCCAGGCAACTGAACAGGCTGATCGGATCGAGGTTCGCGCTGCCCAGCGTCAGCCAATCGTCGTCGACCAGCGCGGCCTTGGCGTGCAGCATCGCCGGCAACAGAAACAACCGCACGCCGCAACGCAGCAGATCGCCGTAGATGTGTCGCGCCGCCTTGTCCACCGCCGCGATGTCCGAGCTCGCCGGCACGAGCGCCCGCACCTCGACGCCGCGCCGCACCGCCCGCCGCAGTTCGCGCCGCAGCCGTTTGTCGGGGAAGAAGTAGCCGTGCGCCAGCCAGATGCGCCGCCGCGCCCGTTTGAAGGCTGCGACGTAGTGCCGCTTGATCGGCGAAAAATGGTCGGTGAAAAAATTGTCGAACAGCTTGAGTTGCGGCACGGGTCGCTTTTTGCGCCGGCGGGGCAGGAATTTACGATATTGGCCGGTCCACACCCGCTCGTGGCTTTGCCGCAGGACCTCGGCGAACGGACCTTCGATGCGTAATGCCAGGTCGCGCCATTGGTCGAAGCGCCCGCCCAGGTTCATCCCGCCCAAGTGGCCGACGCGGCGGTCGATGACGATCAGCTTGCGGTGATTGCGCCGCCGCAACGGCTTGCCCGGCGACAGCAGGAAGCTCCACCAGTGCACCGGGTTGAACTCGCGCACCTCGATGCCCGCCTCGCGCAGCATCGCGAAAAACGACGGCGGCACGTGCCGGCAGCCCAGGCTGTCGACCATCGCCCGCACGCGCACCCCGCGCGCCGCCGCGCGCATCAACGCCGCGCCGATCTCCCCGCCTTCGCCCTCGGGCTCGAAGATGTACATCTCCATGACGATCTCGTCGTGCGCCGCGTCCAGGTCGGCGCGCAGGCGGGACGTCCAGGCGCGGTAATCGGCGAAGCAGGTGAGCGCGTCGCCCGTGCCGGCGGTGAATTCGGCCACGGCGGGCGGGGCGGGAAAGTCGTTCTCGATCGTCGGCGCGTGCGTAGTCATCGATTAAATCATGACACACTTGCGCCCGGCGGGCTACACCAAAGCATCCGCTTGCACCTTGCGCATGGCCGCACGTCCATGGTTTAATAATCACCGCAATCTCGGTGTGCGCACCAAACCGGCAGGCCAGGAATTGGGAGGGGTATCCAATGAAAGCCTTAATGGTGACGGTGGTGGTTTTGGCCTTGGCGGTCGTTTTCTTCCCGGCCTGCAATCATGACGATGACGACGACAGCGGCGGCGGTTCGTCCGACGACGATGCCTTCGACGACGACAGCAGCGACGATGATATGATCAGCGACGACGACGATGATGACGATATCGACCTCGTCGACGACGACACGGACGACGACGACATCGATGACGACGACGATACGGACGACGACGACGTCGATGATGACGACGACGATACGAGCGACGACGACGTCGACGACGACGACACGACGCCGATCGAGCCCTCCCCGCCGGTGCTCAGCAACGGCGGGTGGGAGCCGGAAACCACGATCCTCGGCAATTTCCCCGGCTATACCGAGCCGATCTACTACAGCACGCTGACCTTCGACGTGTGCGACGTGAACAACGATCTGCTGCCCGACGGTCACCTGCTGGTGTACCGCACCGGCGAACCCGACCCGCTGTACGTCGTTACCTGGCAGACGCTGCACAACCTGCCGGCCAACGACCTGAGCCACGTCGGCGACTGCACCCACCCGACGCCGGTCGAGGTCGATATCCTCTTCGCGCCGCAAAGCAACCCGGGCGTGCCGGGGCTGTATTGTCTCGACCTGCAGGGCGTCGATCGCAACGGCCACATGGGCAATCGGCTCAACAACCTGTGCGTGCTGCACGATCCCCAGGGCGGCGACGACGACACGGTTGACGACGACACGGTCGACGACGACATCTTCACCGAGGATTTCGAAGATCATCCGCTCGGCCCGCTGGGTTTGCCCTGGCGCCACTTGTTCGCCAGCGGGTCCAGCACGCTGACTGTCGAGATGCTCAAGGACGGAGCGGGCCAGGTGCTGGTGCAAACCGGCGGAACGAGTGCCAACGATTACATCGGCCGCGCCTTGGACTTCCCTTTCACCACGCAAGATATGCGCATCGATTTTGACGTGTGGGTTCAGACCGACGCCGATTTCGGCATTCGGATTTATCAATACGATGAAATTTACGGCCTATATCTCTGCGAAATTCAGCTTTTGTATGATGATGCGGAAGGACTGAGCGCCGTGGACTGGTCGACCTATGGTTACGTCGTCTGTGGTTCACTGGCCAATGAGGTATGGGAAAACATCAGCGTGGTTATCGATTTCGACGGCGGCTTGTTCGACATTTTGATCGACGGCGCAGCCTCCTCGTGCAACGCGATGGAATTGCAGTACGCCGACGGCAATCCCATCAACTCGATCGGCGTCATCGATTGGTCCGATTACGGCTACGGCGGTGTAGTCAAATTCGATAACTTCCACGGCCGCTATCCGGACTGATTGCCGATGAAGGCGGCCGTAACAATCCTGTCCGCCGAAGCCTAAATTCTACGAAGCCGTGTGCCATAGTTTTCGCCGCCAGGCGAAAGCTGTGTTTTGTCTGAACCGACTTACTCCGGCTCGCCCCACTGGCTCGGATCGAGCACGACGTCGCAGTCGATGACCGGTGCGCTCGCCTCGTTGCGGAACGGCGACCAGCAGTACTCGAAGATGAAGTTGATTTCATCCAGGTTGACCACCGGCCCGTCGGGCGACGAGCGGCTCGGCCGCCACGAAATCGCGCCGTTGGGCACCGAAGCGTCCCACAGATCCCAGTTCGTCCACTGGATGTACCAGTCGGCGGCCTTGGAATATTCCTGCACGATCAGTTGCGCCTCGGCCGAGGTCAACGGCAGACCGGCCGTGCCCGCGGCCAGCAAAAACGCGGACGAATCGGCGTCCCACCAATCGTATCCCGTGCGGAACGGATCGGTGTAGAGCATGTAATCCACGCGCACCGCCATGCCGCCGAGCAGTTCCTCGGCGCGATCGGTTTGCCAGTTCATCAGCGCGTTGGTGATTTCCGCGACGTGGAAGAAGCGCACGATGTCGTAGTTGTAAGTGTTGCCGTACGTGGCGATCAGCTCGTAGACCCAGCCGATGCCGTTGGTGCAGTTGCTGTCGAGCGGTTCGCCGTAGCCGATCAATGCGCTGTTCTCGCGCCCGCTGCATTCGGCGCTGGGGACGATCGGCGTGTAGTTCACGTAGCTGGCCAGGTCGACCACGAAGCCGTTGTCGTCGATCGGCACCAGCACGTCGCCTTCCTCTTTGGTGCGGATGTACCAACCCGAATCGGTGGTGTCTTTGGCGAAGGCTTGCAGATAGGCCAGCATTTCGGCGGCCGCGTCGACCACGCTCTGGTCGGCCGCTTCATCCACCAGCCGCTGGGCCAGGGGCACGGTGCGATAAATGTGCGGCACATCGTCCTTGCTGCGCATGTTGCGCACCCACAGTTCCCCGCCGTAGTACGGATTGCTGTCGTTGGGGATGGTGTGCGCGTTCCAATCGTACTTGTAGTAACGCACCGGATCGAAATTCACCCACGCCTCGCGGTCGCCGGTCTCGGTGTAGCCGTTGTTGCGCGGGAAGATCGCCCGGGCGAGGATCGTCTTCTCCGGATCGCGCTCGTCCTCCTCCCACATCATGCCGCGAAACAGCGCGACGTAGCCCTTGGCGTACAGCTCGACCAGCCGTCCCAGATCCGCGTCGCCCGACGCCAGGTAAAGCGCCGCCACGTTGTTGAAGAATTTCGAGGTCGGAATCGTCAGGTTGTCGTCGAAGCCCGTGTGCGTGAAGGTGATCAGATCGTCCGCCTTCACCGCGCCCATGTCGCCGTAAAACAGTTTGTAGGGCGGCATGTCGTCAGGATTGTCCTCGCCCATGCCGTGGCTCACCTGCGTCAGCCAGTTGAAGTAACCGCTGTCCTTGAAGAACCCGGTGATCTTCTGCGTGAACGCGGTGATCTCCTCGGGCGTCAGCGGCGTGCCCACGTCCGGTCGGGTGAAGGTGAAGGGCAGCGACGACGGATAGTCCTTGCCTTCCGCCGTGTCGCCCGCGACGATCGCCGTGCGGAAATCGCGGCCCGCGCCTTTGGTTGCCGGCAACGTGCGCACCACGCGGAAACCCAGATACCATGAACGATGCATCGGCGTGTGTCCGGCGCGCGAGGCCGACCGGCAACGCAACGCGCCGTCATAGCGGAAGGCGCCGCCGCGCGTCACGCGGAATTTGCCGTCGGTCGGGCCCGTCGGATCGCTCACCGCGCCGCCGTAGGTGGCCGCGTACCAGTCCCAGGTCCACTCGGCGACGTTGCCGTACATGTCGTACAGGTCCCAGTCGTTGGGAGATTTGCCGGCGACCGCGTAGGAGTTCATCCGGCGCGAGTTGCCGCAGAACCAGGCGTAGGGATCGAGGTTCGGATCGGCCGGGGTGCATTGCGGCACGGTGATCGCGCCGCCGAAAAGCGCCGTGGTCGCGCCCGCGCGCGCCGCGTATTCCCACTCCGCCTCGGTCGGCAGCCGATAGCCCTCGCACTCGTAAACCGTCGCCGCGTTCAGCGCGACCGTCGCCGACGCGATGCCGCCGTGCTCGGCGCAGTAGGTGTCGGTGTCGCCCGCCGTCTCGTCGACGCACAGGATGTCGCTGAGCGCGTAACACGCCGCATAGCTCTTGGCCAGCGACAGCTTGTTGGCGAAGGCCAGCGCGTCGTACCAGCTCAGCGTTTCCACCGGCTGCGTCGTGCCGCCGCCGCCCAGCGGGAAGTGGCTGGGGTTGTAGCCCATCGCGGCCTGGAACTTCTCCTGCGTGACCTCGGTGGACATCATTTCGAAGTCGTTGGTCAGCGTCACGTCGTGCTGCGTTTCGTCGTCGCGCCGCCCGGTTTCGCCCGCCGGGCTGCCCATGGTGAACGCGCCGTGCGTGATGGTGACGAACTCCTCGATCACCGTGTCGTCGTCGCCGGTGTCGTCGTCGATCGTGTCGTCGTCACCGGTATCATCGTCGCCGGTATCGTCATCGCCGGTATCGTCATCGACCGTGTCGTCGTCGATGGTGTCGTCGTCGCCGGTATCGTCGTCGTCGAGCGTGTCGTCGTCATCGTCGCCGGAGATCGGAAGAGCACACGTCTGAACTCCAGTCACCGAATACGATC
>CALBTQ010000808.1 GCA_937967875.1 uncultured Pseudomonadota bacterium | reverse complement strand
GGTCGATGCGGTGGTGGTCAACCGGCGGCTGCCCGGCGAGGTCGGCGCGTACCTGGCGCAGTGGCTGGACATTCAGGCGCAGCACCTGGAGGAGAGCCGCACCGCGTTCGCGCCGCTGCCGTTGCTGCGTTGCAAGCTGTTCCCCAAAGAGATGACCGGTCTGCGTGCGGTGGGCACGGTGGCCGAAGAGTTGTTCAACGGCAGCGAACCGGCGGCGGTGATGCATCGCGGCCGGCCCTTCGAGCTGGAGGGCGCGAACGGCGCCTTCGAAATGCGCCTGCACCTGCCGGGCATCACCAAAAACGAGGTCGAGCTGCTGGTCAAGGAAGGCGAGCTGATCGTCACCGCCGGCGGCTACGTGCGCCACCTGCTGCTGCCGCGGCAATTGGCCGATCACCAGGTGACCAAGGCCAAACTCGATCGCGAAACGTTTCGCATTCTCTTCACCAAGGAAACGGCGTGAACGAAAACGACGAACGCACACAGATTCATCTGCACGACGTGCTCAACCGGCTGGAAAACGCCAAGGGGCATTTTCTGGTCGGCCAGCGCGAGATCCTGGTCGCGTTGCGCGAGGTGATCAAGCTGTTGGCCGATTTGTCCGGCGAAGCGCCCGAGTCGATCGGCGGGTTGCCGGTGTACTTTTTCGAAGGCGCGGCGGCGGGCATCGATTACGCCATATCGCACCTGCCCGGACCGCCGCCGGACGAGATCGTCAAGGCGCGCAAAGAGGCGCTGGATCAGTTGGTCGAGCTGCTGGACAAGGAAGCCGAGCGCACAGGTCGTTTCGCCAGCGGCGAGCGCGACGTGCTCAAGGTCGAGGCGCTCATGGCGCTGAAAAAATTCCTGCTGCACGAGCGCGACCACGATCCGCATGCCCCCAAACCGCGCATCACCAAGGTGGAAATCGAATAAACGCGAACCGAATCGCGTTTGCGCGTGTCCTAACAACACCGGCCCATGGCGGTCGTTTCACTTTTCACGGGGAGGTTCCATGCGCCTGATGAGATCGGAAGAGCACACGTCTGAACTCCAGTCACCGAATACGAACT
>CALBTQ010000807.1 GCA_937967875.1 uncultured Pseudomonadota bacterium | reverse complement strand
ATATCGTATTCGGTGACTGGAGTTCAGACGTGTGCTCTTCCGATCTGTCGGAATCGTCATCGGAGCCCGTGGACGACGTGGTGTAAAAGCCCGGCAGATAGGTGGTGATGTACGTCAGGGTCGTGCGCGCCGCGTACCACAACTCGAGGTGCACGACGCGGTACTTCGCGCCGATTAGCCCGCCGCTTGCGCCGCTGCCGAAGGAAAGCGGGGTGACCCCGCCGTAATGCGAGGCGTTGAGCAGCGTCTTGGTTTCGTTGTCGCCGATGTGCTGCCACACCCAGAACGCGCCGCCCGCCTCGGCGCGCGCCACCGACGTGTCCGTTTCGCCGGGCAGCGAAAAGGCCTTGCCGTCGCGCCAGAGACGATCGTTGCCGGCCGGCGCATTAAGCAACGCGGCGCCGGTCGGTTCGGCCGCGCGAAAATTGTACGCCCGGTTGTCGAAGCCGGCGCTGTCGAGCGATATCCAGGAAATCATCGCGTCCTCCGTCACTCGCTTTTGCTCAGGCGCGGCGAAATTTCGATCCATCCGACCAGCGCCAGGTGGCTGTTGCCGGTCGATTCGCTGCGCGTGAATTTCGCCTTCAGGTCGCCCGAGACCTCGTCGACCCAGAGCGTGAGCTGATAATCTTCCGCATCCTCAGTCCAGGCGACCGTGACGTCGTAGTTGCTCGCGCCGCCGTCGGAACCGGGCCCGCTGTAGAAGCCGCGCCGCTTGGTCGCGTCCGAACCGTTGCCGCCGAACATCTGATAATCGTCGTCGCCGCCCGGCAAATACTGCGCCGCCGCGCTCGCCCCGTCGGCCGTGTGCAGCCACAAGCCGAAATGACACACGCGCCGCAACAGTCCTTCGCCGGTAAATTCCTCCGGCGTGACGCCGCCGTAGGTCGAGGCGTTGACCAGCGTGATCGTGTCGCCCTGCTCGGCCGTTTTGGCCGGCCAGAACACGCCGCCGGCTTCGTTGATCGCCTCGACCGCGGTCGAGCATTCGCCCGCGAGCGACACCGCCTTGCAATTGCGCAACAGCGCGTCGTTGGCGCCCAGCGCGCCGATTTTCGCCTGGGTGATCGGATCGCCCACCGCGAAGGACACTGCCGTGAAGCTGTTGCCCGCCTCGTCGGTATACTGTGCCATCGTTCCTCCTAATCGGCCCGGTTGACCGCGTTGCTGTAATGCGTGCCGCCGCCGGCGATCGTCCCGTCCTCGTCGGTCGCGTAGCCGTAGGCGCGCTTTTCGGCCTCGCTCGCTTCGGCGAAAGTCGGCGCGTCATCGGGCGCGACGACCGCGCGATAAAAGCGCAGGGCTTGCCCATGCGCCCACACGCGGGCGCGGGCGGCGGCGAAATCGACCTCCACTCGATACGGATAAAAATAGGCGTCCTCCAAATCGTCCCCGCGCCAGCACACGCGCGGAATGCGCGCCGCGCCGGTCGCTCCGGCCGGACGCGCCGCCACGGCCAGATGCAACCCGGCCAGCGGCGAAGTCAGCTCCAATTGCCGGTTGTCGACGGCGACCGTCGCGGCCAGGTACCCCAACGTCGCCTGGGCGTCGCGCGGCCGCCACAGCCAATCGCTTTCAATTTCCAAAACGCCCGCGTCGTCGTCGCCCGCCTCGATCTCCTTGGCGTAACGCCCCGTGTCCGGCGCCCGGCGATAACGCAGCAGGATCTTTTCGATGTTCCAACTGCGCGGATTGAACACGTGCCGCTGCGAGTCGAGCACCGTGCGCGGCTCGAGCGCGACAGCCTCGCCTTCCGCGCCGTACTCCCACTGCCACAGCGGATGATGCGCCAGCTCGAATTTGTTGTTGTAGATGAACAGCAGCAGGCCCGTATCGCGGCACAGATCGGAGATCCAACCGGTGATCGCCGGACGCGCTTCGGACAGGTGCGCGCGCACCAGGTAGGGCGTGGACAATTGCGCGCCGCTGCCGGGCGTGATCGTCGCGCCGATTTTCGAGGCCGGCACGCCCGCATAATGGCGCAGCAGATCGTGGATGACGTCGACCGGATCCTGAATCAACAGGTTGTCGCCGTCGCGATTGCCCCAGGCATATTCCAGATGCACCGTGTCGCCGCGCCGCCAAACGTTGCGCCCGTTGCCGGCGTCCTTCGCCCGCGAATCGTTCAAGACGAAGGTTCCCGCGCTCAAGTCGTCGGCGCTTGTCCGCCGCGCGTATTGCCCCGCCCAGACGGTGAAGCCGTGCGGCTCGCCCCCGGCGAAACGCCAACGCGCACGCCCGCTGTAATCGTACAGGCCGTTGGCGTTGGGCTCGCACAGGCGCGCGCTCACGTAATGCGAACCGTCGACGATCTCCGTGCGGCGCTCGGTGATGAACGCCGGCAACGCATAGCGGGCGGCCTTGTCGCGCCAGGCGCCGTAGAGAATCGGCAGCGGTTCGCCGTTTTTCGCGGCGTCGCCGATGCGCGTGCCGATCAGAAACCGCTGCGCGGGAATCCGCACGTCGTATTTCGCCAGCAGATGCCGCGCGCGCAGGCGGATCGACGCGGCGGTGATTTCCACCCCGTCGTCGGCGATCGCGCCGATGAACACGCGGTCGCTTTCCGCGCAGCGGCCGCCGGCGGTCAAAAACACTTCCAGCGTCTGTTCGTCGGCGCCCGCACGATTGACCTTGGCGACGATGTCGTCGACCGCCTCGTCGTCGAGGTCGGTGCGGACGATTTCGCAGGTGAACTCCGGCCAAACGAACCGCGGCAGCGCGTCGCCGCCGAACTCCTCGCGCAGCGTCGCCGCGGTCACCGCGCGTCCGTTATAGGTCCCGGCGTAGGGCCCGTCGGCCACGTGCACCGTACGCGGCCCGAGCGCGAAGGTGTACTGGAAAAACGTCGCCGGCGCCGAACACTGCCAGCGCAACAGCAGATCATAGTCGGCGTAACGGCCGGTGAAATCCGGTTGGGTCATGGTCGCGTCCTTTCACGAAACGGCGGGAAGGCCTTATTCGACGGCTTCGCGCAGACGCAGCGTCGTGCGGCCCAGCTCGTTGGCGGCCATCGTCCAGGTCTGTCGCTCGTCATCGAAATATCCATAAAGCGTGAAGTTGTTCGCCCGCTCGGCGTCGTCCGGCTGCGTCCAATCCGGCGCGGCGCGCGTGGGTAGAATTTCCGGCTTGCCCAGCCACAGCACCGGCTGATGACGCCCGGCGAATTCATAGGCGGCGAAAAGCTTGCGCCGGTCGTCGGCCGGAAAATCGTCCAACGCAATCTCGACCGTGCGCGGGTGACGATGGTTGGCGGCGAAGCGCGTGGCCGCCGTCTCGTGAAACGCCGTGTACTGTGCGGTCGCGCCCCATTGCACGTCGCGGCGGAAATTGGCCGTCGGCTGAATCGTCCGCGCGCCTTCGCTGACGATCATCACCCGGCCGATCGCGAAGTTGTTGATCGTCGTGCCGCTGAAACTCATATCCAACCGCACGTACCGCGCCGCAACGGTCTGCATGTCCACCACGATCAGATCGTTGGAAGCCAGCGCGGAAATGTCCACGTTGGTGAACGTCTCGCCCGGCAGTTGCTTGTAGCGGATGCGTAAACTGAAGTTGCTGCCGGCGAACAGGTTGAAGTTGTGACCGGCGATGGCGACGTACTTGACCACGTAGCCGTAACCGCCCATGCCGATCAGATCGAAGTCCAGATGCGCATCATTGTCTGCGGCCTGCCACTTCACGCCCAGATCCGGATTGAGCACGTTGGCCGGCGGGAACTTCTCGTTGCCGTTGAAGTCGGTCACCACCGCGCCGTCGCCGAGAAAATCGTAGGCCAGCACCATCGACTGCGTCGTCGGCGGTCGCGTCGCGGGCGCGTATTGCCGCAACAGCGTGATCGACGCGCTGCCGTCGCTCGCGCCGGTCATGTCCGCTTCGCCCGCCTGCGAATAGCCGCGCACGTACACCGTCTTGCTACCGTTGTTTTCGCTGAGCGTAAACGGGTAACTCGCCCCCTCCGCGTAGCGCATAAACGGGCTGTTCGTATACGACGAGGCCGCGCCTTCCTTGATCTGGATGCACTCGACGGCATGCGGGGCCCGGCTGTCCGGACCGCTGTGACCGACCACTTCCACCAACACGCCGCGCGACGAGGTCGTTCCGGTTTCGCCGGTCGACGGATCGCGGATCGTCACCGCGGCTATCACGGGCTCGTCGCAATAGGCCGCGAAGGTCGCTCCGGTCGATTCGTTGCCCGCTTCGTCGACCTGAGTGACCTTGTATTCGTAA
>CALBTQ010000806.1 GCA_937967875.1 uncultured Pseudomonadota bacterium | reverse complement strand
CCGAGATCTACACTCTTTCCCTACACGACGCTCTTCCGATCTGGGCATCGTCGTCATCGACGGCATCATTGTCGTCATCGTCATCGTCCCCGCAGGAAACCGCAAACAACAACAAGCACATCAGAACAAGAATCCATGCGGTGCGTTTCATCTCCAATACCTCACAGTCAAGGTTATGTTTATGATAGAAAACGAACGGCGGAAGCACAAGGCGGCGCGCTTGCTTGACAGCCTCGCCGCCGCGCGCCATGATGCCGGGCGTGTTCGGGTCCCGTGTAGGGTGCAAGAGGGAAGCCGGTGGAAGTCCGGCGCGGTCCCGCCACTGTGACGGGGGAGGCGACGCCGCAACACGCCACTGTCGCGCATGCGTGATGGGAAGGCGCGGCGCAGCGATGGACCCCGAAGTCAGGATACCTGCCCGAACCACGTCGATGGCCGTCTCCCGCGGAGGAAGGCGCGGCCTTCCCGTCGCCCGCACACGCCATCGTGGAAAGGATCCGCTTATGAAACGCGTGCTGCTGGTGTGCACCGACCCGCCCCGTCTGCAACAATTGCGCGCGCACTACGAACGCGCCGACGCGCACGTCGCGTGGTATCCGCACGACCAGGCCTACCTGCTGGATCTGGCCGACGAACGCCCCGCGCTGCTGGTGGTCGATCTGACGCTGCCCGTCGCGCCCAAGCTCAACGTGTTGCGCCGCGCCCGCGCGCTGTATCCGGACCTGCCGGTGCTGCTGATCGGCAAGGGCGAATACCTGCGCCAGGAAGGGCTGTACCAGAACGAGCCCGGCGTCGCCTGGACGCCCGACCTCGATCGACTCCCCGCCGAGGCGCAATGAAGCGTTGGCTGCCGCTGTTGCTCGCGTTGCTGCTCGCGTTGGGCGCCTGCGCGAAAACGCCGCCCCCGTCGCCGTCGGGCGAGTTGCGCCTGGTGGTCATGCTGCCCAACCTCGCGGAAATCATCGTCGCGCTCGGCCAGGGCGATCACCTCGTCGGCCGCTGCACCTTCTGCAACGCGCCCGGCGTGCCGGCGTCGGCCGCGAACGTTGGCGGCGCACTGGACCCGGACCTCGAACGGCTCATCGCCCTGCGGCCCTCCCTGGTGCTGGCGCAGGATTCGCAAAACGAGCTGTGCACGCGCCTGACCGCGCTGGGCATTCCGGTGCTGGCCGTGCCGTTGTACACCATGCCCGACACGCTGGCGGCGATGCGCACCATCGCGCGGCGCATCGGCGAGCCGGAAAAGGGCGCACAGTTGGTCGCGACGATTCAGGCGCAACTGGCCACGGTGCGCTCGTCGGTCGAAACCGAAACGCCGGTGCGCACGCTGCTGGTCGTCGGTCACGAGGCCGGCTCGCTCGGCGAAATTTTCCTCGCCGGACCGCGCAGCTTTCTGCACGAGGTTCTCGTCGCCGCCGGCGGCAAAAACGTGGTCGCCGATTCGTCCATCCCCTATCCCAAGTACAGCAAAGAGGCGATCCTGCAACTCAATCCCGAGACGATCCTTGTGCTGCTGCCCGACGCCGACGACACGCCCGAAACCGTCGCCGCCGAGCGCGCGCTGTGGGCTCAACTGGGTTATTTGCAGGCCGTAAAAAACGACCGCGTGCTCGTGCTGACGCAGGATTGGATTTTGACGCCCGGCCCGCGCATGGGCGAAATCGCGCGCGTGTTCGCCGCCGCGCTGCATCCGCCGGAGGATTCATGAGCCGCCTGCTGGCCGAAAACGTGACCTTCGCCTACCGTGACGCGCCGGTCGTCGACGCGGTGAACCTGGCGATCGAGCCGGGGCAGATGGTCGCGCTGGTCGGACCCAACGGCGCCGGCAAATCGACGTTGCTCAAATTGCTCGCCGGCCTACTCGAGCCCGCCGGCGGCGTGGTCGTGTTCGCCGGGCGCGAACTGGCCGCCTGGCCGCCGGTCGAACTGGCCCGCCGTCTGGCCTTCATGCCGCAGGAAGTGCATTTCCATTTTCCCTTCACCGTCGCGCAGTACGTGCTCATGGCGCGCCACCCCTACCGCGGCTGGTCGCCCTTCGAGGATAAAAAAGATCTCGACGCCGCGCGCGCCGCATTGGCCGCCACCGGCATGGACGCGCTGGCCGAGCGCAGCGTGCTCGAGTTGTCCGGCGGCGAGCGGCAACGGGCGACGCTGGCCGCGGCGTTGGCGCAGGCGCCCGCCGTGCTGCTCTTGGACGAACCGACCGCCTCGCTGGATCTGCGCTTCCAGGTGGAGATTTACGAGACGCTGCAGCGGCTCAACCGCGAGCGCGATCTGACCGTCGTGGCCGTCACGCACGACCTGAACCTCGCCGCGCGTTTCTGCCCGCGCCTGGTGCTGCTGGCCAAGGGGCGCATCGTCGCCGACGGCGGCGCGGCCGATATTTTCCGTGCGGACCTGATCGCCCGCCACTACGGCGTCGACGTCGAGGTGGGCATGCGCGCCGACGGCGTGACGCCCTTCCTGCTGCCCGGCGTACGGGAGGATCGCCGATGAACGCGCTCACGCCCGGCCGCTTCGCCCTGACGCTCGCGCCCTTCGTGTTGTTCTTCGTCGGCGTCGCGCTGCTGTGCCCGCTGATCGGCTCGGTGGACATCGACCTCGTGCAGGCCCTGGCGCACCGGCACGATCCGAGCGCGAGCCTCGACGCGAGTGTGCTGTTTCTCACCCGCCTGCCGCGCATCCTGCTCGCGGCGCTGGCCGGTGCGGCGCTGGCGTTGGCGGGCGCGGCGTTTCAGGCGCTGCTGCGCAACCCGCTGGCCGAGCCGTTCACCCTGGGCGTTTCCAGCGGCGGCGCGTTGGGCGCGGTGCTGGCGATCAAGCTGGGCCTGGACGTCTCGCTGTTCGGCTTTTCGCCGTTGATCCTGTTTTCCTTCGCGGGGGCGGCGGGCACGGTCGGCGTGGTCTATCTGCTGGCGCGCACGCGCGGCGTGTTGTCGACCTCGTTGCTGTTGCTGGCCGGCGTGACGATCAGCTTCTTTTTCTCCGCGCTGATCCTATTGGTGTTTTACCTCTCCGATTTCACCCAGACGCACCGCATGCTGCGCTGGATGATGGGCGGGCTGGACGTCATCGGCTACGGCGAGGTCGCGCGGCTCACGCCCTTCGTGCTGGTCGGCGTCGTGCTGCTGCTGGCCCACGCCGGCGCGCTCAACCAGTTGAGCCTGGGCGTCGAAATGGCCGCCGCGCGCGGCGTGAACGTGCGGCGCGCGCAACGCCTGTGCTACTTCGCCGCGTCGTTGGCCACCGGCTCGGTGGTCGCGCTGGCCGGGCCGATCGGCTTCGTCGGCCTGATCGTGCCGCACACCGTGCGCTTGCTGATCGGCGCGGATCATCGCGTGCTGCTGCCCGCCTCGCTGCTGACCGGCGCCGGCTTTTTGATTTTGTGCGACACCGCCGCGCGCACGGTCATCGCCCCGGTGGAGATTCCGGTGGGCATTCTGACCGCCGCGCTGGGCGGACCGTTTTTCATCGGCCTGCTGCTGCACGCGAAAAAGCGCGCACGTTTCTGGGATTGAGGAGGGATGACGATGGACCTTCGCGAACGCATGGAACGGTTTCTGCTTGCGTGGACCGCGCAGGACGTCGAGCGCGTGTTGGTCTTCTACGCCGACGATGTCGAGTACGTCGATCCCAACACGTCCGGCGCGGTGCGCGGTGCGGACAACCTGCGGCGTTACGTCGCCAAACTCTTCGCCGTCTGGACGATGACCTGGGCCGTGCGCGAAGTGCGGCCGCTGGCCGACAGCGACGGCTGCGCGCTGCTGTGGCGCGCCACGTTTCGGCTGAAAAACGACGAACGCGTCGTCGAGTCCGACGGTATGGATCTCGTCCTGCTGCACGACGACAAAATCGTGCGCAACGAGGTGCACTTCGATCGCGCCCCCCTGATGGCGTTGCTGCGCGAGAAATAATTATTAAAGGTGGGCCGCACTCAGCGCGGCAGTAAAGGAGTCCTGGATCCCCGGGTCAACCAGGGATAATCCCTGGACCTATGATTTATTCATTG
>CALBTQ010000805.1 GCA_937967875.1 uncultured Pseudomonadota bacterium | reverse complement strand
ATCGTATTCGGTGACTGGAGTTCAGACGTGTGCTCTTCCGATCTGGTGATGAATCAACAAGGCCCATAAGACATAGACCACCAAAACATAAAACAAGGCGATGAGGTGCAAATTGGCGTAATGCCAGCCGATCAGCAAAGTCAGACAATAGACCAGGGTATTGTTGAGCAAGAAAATGCCGTGAAATTGCTTGTGGGCGGGCAGCATCTGAAGAATGTTCCGCCAATAGAACTTGAGCGGTTTCGCTTCCGGAAGATTGTCGAAGTAGTGAATCGTCAGGTTTGCCTGTTCCTGTTCTTCGGGATACGTGTTGTGCAAGTTGTTGAGGTTGGTGGCCACAATCGCCATCCGTAACGCAAACAGCGCCAGAAGAAAGCCGCATAGGACGGTGGCGAAAGAGGGACGATTCATGGATGTTGCCTACCTTGACAGTCTCGAATGACGGGTAGATTACCGTAATTTTCTCGGTCCAGTCGAGGCGGGATGACCTGAACGTTTTCCGGACCGGATGAACCCGGGGCGGGAAGGAAGGTCCCAGATGCGATGGTCGACACGTCGCCAGCTGCCGGCTGCGGAAGGTGGGGGGAAAGCGAAGCGCGGCCAGTGTTTCCTTCATCGAAGCGGAATATCTTTTACATTCCCGGGCAGGACATGGCGGGCGTGAAGTTGTCCATGCGGTTAAAGCCTTCCTGCAGCAGGGGCAGGCGGTCGGGCGCGAGGCGCAGAGCGTCGAGCCAGCCGGGCAGGGCCGCCTCGTCGCGGCCGGTGCGCAGGGCCAGGACCATCCCGATGGCGATGACCTCGTCGTCGGTCAACGTCAGCGGCGGTCGGTCGGGTTTTTCCTGAAAATCGAGCACGACGCGCAACGGCTGATCGGGCGGCACGCCTTCGCGGGCGTTCTGGAACTGGTACATCAGCGTGAAGCCCTCGTTGTCCGGGCATTGCGCGGCCCACCAATTGACGAAGTCCACCTCGGCGGTCGGTACGTAGTCGATCGACGGCGAGGTGCGCGTGAGAAAAAGATTGTAGCGGCTCATGAGCAGCCCGTTGGACGGCTTGATCAGCGTCAATTGCGCCGGCAGCGTCAGGGCCAGCAGGACCAGCAGCGCGGGCAAGGCGATCTTGCGCGGCAGGCGGCTGAGGACGGCGGCGACGACCGCGGCGATGATCGGATACAGCAGCCAGTAGTAGCGATCGTCGGGGCAGATGTCGGCCAGCATCAGCAGCAGCCACAAGAGCACCGGGAAGGCCAGCAGCGCGGCCGCGAAGGATTTCGCTTCGAGCCGTTGGCGGACGATCTGCGTGTACAGCGCGTAGCAGGAGGCGAGAAACACGCCGGTCAGCGTCCAGCGGACGGCCGGCGCGCCGCAGGTCGGCAGATGAAACGCCTGCCAGTTGAAATGCGAAAAGGTGACCAGGTTGAAGATGCTCCGTCCGCCGGCTTCGAGATAGCCGTCCGACAGCGAGTGCGACAAAAAGCCGAAGAACATTTGGTAAACGAACATCGGCATGAAACCGGCGGCGAACAGCGCGACGGCCGACACGCGTTGGCGGTTCGTGGTCAAGGCGCGGATCGCCGGCAGCAGCAACAGCGGCAAAAGCAGCAGCGTGCCTTTGTAAAAAAAGACGAACACGCCGAACAGGGCGAAGAACAGGAGTTTCGTCCACGCGCGGCGGTCGTAAAACACGAGAAAGAAACACGCGGCGAGCAGCGCGAGGCCCTCGTTGTGGCTGCCGATCAGGTACAGGCTCGAGGCCACGCGGTCGACCGGCGCGGCCAGCGTGAGCAGCGAAAAGAAAACGAAGCCCCGCGGCCCGAAATGGCGGCGCATGAGCAGCGCCCAGAACACGTAGGCCGCCAGCGCATAGAGCAACGCGATCAGATGCAGGTTGTAGTAGTGCCAGCCGATCGCCTGCGTCAGCCAGAAGGACAGCGTGTTGTTGAGCAGAAAAATGCCGTGGTACTGCTTGGCGGCGGGCAGCGTTTCCAGGATGTACTTGAAGTAGTAGGTCACCGGGCCGACCGGCGGATCGGCGTAGGGATAATTCAGCGCGAGGGTCGCCTGTTCCTGCTCTTCGGGAAAGACGGTGTGCAGGTTGTTGATGTTGGTGGCCAGCGCCGCCAGTCGCAGGACGAGGAACGCCGCAATGAATCCGGCGAAGGTCCAGGCGAACAGGTTGCGTTTCATCGGTGGCGGCTTCCGTTTCGTCGAGCGGTTGACGGACGATTATAGCACGGTGATTTCCTCGGGCCAGTTCAACAGCGGACGCGGACCGGCCGTTTCGATCACGTAGGTGTTTTCCAAGCCGGCCGGGCCCAGGTGCGGATAAAAGGCCTTGGGCTCGACCGCCAGCACGTGCCCGGCTTCCAGCGGTTGGGCGAAGCCGCGGGCGAGAATCGGCAGTTCGTCGACCTCCAACCCGACGCCGTGACCGAAGAACTTCACGCGGTTTTCGGCGTAGCCCATGAAGCCGGTCGGTTCGCCGGTCGCTTTGGCCCAGCGGTCGACCTCCTCGTAGACCGCGCCCCAGGGCGTGCCGGGCACGAGCATCGTTTCGATGCGCCGCAGGGCCTCGCGGCAGAAGTCGTTGGCGCGCTTGAGCTCGTCGGGCGGTTCGCCGACGCAGAACAGGCGCGCGATGTCGGCCGTGTACCCGCGTGAATTGCCCAGTAGATCGAACATCACCGGCACGCCGCGCTCGACCGCCCGCAAGCCGGGCCCGCCGCCGGAGGCCGGATGCAGCCCCTCGGAGCCGACCGGCCCGTCGAAGGCGACCGGCGTGGCCGCGCTGACGCCCGCGGCGATGTGCGCGACGAGTAATTCCAGCCCCGGCCGACGCAGGCGGATGATGCCGCTGTGACCGGCGCGGCGGAAGGTCGCCTCGACCAGCGTGGTCAGTTCCAGTTCGGTGACGCCTTCCCGCAGGTTTTCCCACGCGGCGGTAAAGGCCAGGCCGATCATCGCCGCCGCTTCTTCGATCCGCGCGATCTCCCAGGGCGATTTCACCGCGCGCAACGTGCGCAGGAGCATGCCCGAATCGCGCCAGGTCACGGCGGGCAGCGCCTCGACGAGTTTGAGGTAGGTCGCGGCGGGCAGCACGTCCAGGTCGATGCCCGCGGTCAACGGCTTGTCGCCGCCCAGTTCGCGCAACGTTTCGACCAATGTTTTAAAGCCGCGCGACGGGCGCACGTCGGCCAGCGGCGATTCGGCGCGGGCGCGGGAGAAGGCTTTGCGCACCAGCAGAATCGGCTCGGCGTCGGCGCGCACAAGCAGAAACGCGTCCTGCATCGTGCCGGTCAGGTAGTACAGATCGGTGCGATGGGTGACGACCGCCAGCGGCAGTTGCGCCTGCGCCAGCGCGGTTTGCAGATGCGCGCAACGGGCGTGAATTTCCGCGGGCGGCACGGTCTGGGCAAAATGAAAGGACGGTGCGGTCATGCGCAAAAGCTCCTTGTTCGCTTTGATCGATGGCGGTTCGACGATGTGAGGATCAGTTTCGACTAATAAAGATAGCGGCCCAGGTAGTCAAGCGCGACCGGCTTCTAAATTGGGGCGCCCGGACCGCCAAAGCCCCGGAGGAGCAGTATGTCGCCCTCATCCCCGCCCCTTCTCCCACGGGGAGAAGGGAGTCCAGGCTGCCGATTCTTACCCTCTCCCGGTGGGAGCGGGTCGGGCGTCAGCCCGGGGTGAGGGACGGCCTTCCCGACTTGCGAATTGGGAGACATGGAGCCGACTGTTATGGAAAGCACACCTTTGGCTTCGCAAAAAGTGTGGCACACGAGCCACGACGCGTGGCGCTGATTCGCCGAACGAAGCGAGGTGTATCAGTGTTGTCGTTGTTCACTGTTATGCTCGCATTCGCTCGCAAAACAGTGCCACTCGCCGAAGAGGCGGATGGTCGGGAGCGAAAGGCGACAGCCCTGGAAATCGCTAATAAAGATAGCGGCCCAGGTAGTCAAGCGCGACGGCGTCGCGGGCGCAGCGGAAGCCGAGGGCGTCGTCACGGTCGGTCGGTTTGCGCGGCACGCGGCCGGAGGCGCGCAGGCGTCGGGACAGGTCGCGCCAGCCGCCGCCGCGGGCGATTTTGTAGACGCCCGAGCGCGGTCCCCAGGGATTGCGCGGAGCGGAATTGGCGTAGGTGTCCTCGTCGTACCAATCCGAGACCCATTCGGCGGCGTTGCCCACCGTGTCGTACAGGCCGAAGGGATTGGCGCGTTTTTGCGCCACGCGTTGCGGGCGTTGGCTGTTGCCGCCGTGCCAGGCGATTTGGTCGAGCGGCCCGTACAGCGGCCAGGCGGCGCCGGCGCGCGCGGCGAACTCCCACTCGGCTTCGGTGGGCAGGCGTTTGTCGGCCCATTTGCAATAGGCGTGGGCCTGGTTCCAGGTGACGCCGACCACGGGCAGATCGTCGGGCCGGTCGAGATACCATTGGCTGTCCAACGGCATTTTGCAGGCGCCGGCGGCGACGCACTTTTTATAATCGCCGTTGGTCGTTTCGCTACGGTCGAGCCAGAACGATCCGACGGTCACGTTGTGCGCGGGATACTCGTTGTCCTCGCAGGCCGTATCGCCGGGCGAACAGCCCATTTTGTATTCGCCGCCCGGCAGACGAACCATGCCGTCGCGTTCGGGCAAGGCGGGCGCGGATTGCCGGGGCGGGAACAGCAGCGAGCCGTTTTCACCGTTGGGGGCCTGCAGCGAGCGCGCCAGGCGCAGGCCGCGATCGCGGTCGGCGTCTTCGGGGCCGTCGTAGCCGCGGTAGGCCGCGCGGCAATATTCCGCGCCCATCGCCCAACTGCCGCCGCGAAACACGCGGGCCACGCCGCCGGCCGGGCCGAGGGGATCGCTTTGCGGCAGATCGGGATAATCGCCGTACCAATCCCACACCCATTCCTTGACGTTGCCGTGCATGTCGTGCAGGCCCCAGGCGTTGGGGCACAGCGAGCCCGCGCGCAGCGGGCCGTTGCGGTCCAAGCCTTCGGGGCATTTGCCCAGCGGCGAGAGGCCGTTGTAGTTGGCCTCGTCGGTCGACAGGCATTTGCCGGAGGCGAAGGCCCGTTCGCCGCCGGCGCGCGCGGCGTATTCCCACTCGGCTTCGGTGGGCAGGCGGTAGCCGTCGCAGCCCTGGTTCCAGCGCACCTCGCCGTCGTCGAGGAAGTAGCAGGGTTTGAAGCCTTCGAGTTTTGACAGGCGATTGCAAAAGAGCATCGCGTCCAGCCACGAGACGTTGTCGACCGGGCAATCGGGGCCGCAGGCGTAATTGGCGCTGGGCGTGGCGCTCATCACGATCTGCCACTGCGCCTGGGTGACTTCGGTCGCGCCCAGCAGGAAGTCGTTGGAGATCTTCACCCAGTGCTGCGGGGCTTCGCCGTTGTCGTGGCCGCGTTCGTCGTCGGGCGATCCTTGCAGAAAACGTCCGGCCGGAATTTTCACAAGCGGATAGTCGATGATCTTGGAGATGTGCCCGATCGGCGGCGGCGTCGAGGCCGTCGCGGCCCGCCAACCGTCGCGCGCGAGCAACAACAACGCGGTGAGGATCGATATATAAACGGCGACGGTGCGAAGGCGCATGGCATTAATACCTTGAATGGGGGGCGCTAGCTGGAGTAGCCCTTGAGCTTGGCGCGATTGTCTTCGATGACAACCTTGTAGCGGAGTTTGTTTCCGTGTTTGCTTTCCAACGACGGCCGGCTTTTGTCCACCGAGCGTTTGAAGGCCTGGAAACTGACGCCGGTGTCTTCGCCGGTAACGCGGCGGGCCTCGATGAATTGCTGATACAGGTTGCGCAGGCGCTTGTCCTGAGCCGAATCTTCGCCCGCCGGGGCGCCTGCGGGCCTCTTGGGCGGCTCAAAGGCGGGGCGCTCGACCTCGCGGGAATCGGGATTGAAGCGTCCGACGCGCATGTCGGCTTTGAATTGATCCGGCTTGTAGGTGCCGGTTTCGATTTGAAAGGTGATGCGGTCGAAATAGCGGCAGGCGGCCTGGAACGAGTTGGACAGCGTGGCGGCGCGGAACTTGAGCGAGGTGTTGGCCATGTGCATGCCCAGCAGCTTGTTGAGCGCGTTCTGCAATTTCGTGCGGTCGTTGATCGGTTCACGACGCAACTCACCTTTAAAGTACAGCTCGTAGTCTCGCTTGAGCTCGCGCAGCTTCACTTCGATTTTGTCCAAAGCATCGGTCAAGTTTGCCGACATCGACTCGTTCGCTCCTGCCTGGTTAGACGCGTTTTCGATTGATTGAGTTCAATCATTAAACTCGTTTCCGCGAAATCCGGCAAGTCCCGGTGCGGCGCGCCATTATACGCGCAATGCCCTGCCGAAAGAAACTGTTTTCTCACGACCCCGAACGTGGCGGAAAATCCTTCTGATTTTGCCCGACTCGGGCGCTTGCGCTGCCGGAAAAAAACGGCGGAGGGAGACTGTGCCGGGGCGGGCGCTCAATTTTACACAAGTGATCATTTCGCGATATATATCAAGCGCTTGGCCGGAGGGCGGCCGAAAGCGGAAACAAATTTCGGATCGGCAAGTTAAAACGTTCTTGACACCTTTAAATGGCGGTGGTAGCTTACTGAGTGAAGGTTCATTCATTGTGTGGGCACGCGACCGACACTGAGTTGTATTTATCCTCAAACCAGGAAAAGCAAGGTCCCACCAACCCATCGGTTTGATGTTGATGGCAACGGGGTTTTTTGCTTTTAACGATACACAAGGCGGGCATGGACTCGATGAGTCAACTCAATAAAAATTCGGCGGGCAAAGGGCGCAACGCCAACAAGGATAAGCACGAGAAAATCCTGAAGGCGGCGATCAAAGTTTTTGCGAAAAACGGCTTCCACAACTCGAAAATCAGCCAGATCGCCAAAGAGGCGGGAGTGGCCGACGGCACGATCTACCTTTACTTCAAGAACAAGGACGACATTCTGATCAAGGTGTTCGAGGAGCGCCTGGAGGAGATCATCGCCGAATTCAGCGAGATTCTCGATCCGATCGAGGATCCCGAGCAGAAGCTGCGCGTCTTCATCAAGCTGCACATGGAGATGATGGAGAAAAACCGCGCGCTGGCCGAGGTGGTCAGCGTCGAGTTGCGCCAGAGCCACAAGTTCATGAAGGAATACGTACCGCGCAAATTTTCCGAGTACCTCAACATCGTCAGCCGCATCATTCGCGAAGGGAAAGACAAGGGCGTATTCCGGGCGGAGTTGCAGCCGGGGGTGATCAAGCGCGCGCTGTTCGGCGCGTTGGACGAGCTGGTCATCTACCTGGTGCTCGCGCCCAAGCCCAAGTACGACGTGATGACGCTCATCGAGCAGTCGACGGAGACCTTTATTCGGGGATTAAAGGCCTGACCGCCAATTGGGGGGGTCGGCTGGCGTATACGGATTAACACTCGAACGATTCAAGGAGGTTTGTTGTGAATATCGTTGTCTTGTGCAAACAGGTGCCGGACACCGAAAGCAAGATCAAGTTGCTGGGCGACAACAGCAACTTCGACGCGGAAGGCATCAAATGGGTCCTGAACCCTTACGATGAGTACGGTGTGGAAGAAGCCCTGAAGATCAAAGAGGCCGGCAAAGCGGCGAAAGTGACCGTGCTGTCGATCGGCCCCAAGCGCGCCGAGGAAGCGATCCGCACGGCGTTGGCGATGGGCGCGGACGATGCGGTGCACGTGGAAGACGCCGGATTCGACGGCGCCGACGCGTTTGCCGTGGCCAAGGGTTTGGCCGGCGCGCTGCAGGGCATGGAATACGGCCTGATCCTGTGCGGCAAGCAGGCGGTCGACGACGACATGGCGGCGGTGCCGCAGATGGTCGCCGAATTCCTGAACATTCCGCAGGTGACCGTGGTTTCCAAGCTGGAAGTCGAAGGCGGCGCGATCAAAGCGTTCCGCGACATCGAAGGCGGCGCGAAGGAAGTGTGGCAGTGCCAGGCTCCGGCGATCGTCACGGCGACCAAGGGCATCAACGAGCCCCGTTACGCCAGCCTGCCGGGCATCATGAAAGCCAAACGTAAGCCGTTGGCCAAGAAGACGGGCGCCGAAGTCGGTTCGGGCGCGGACCAGAACAAGACGAAAGTCATCGGCTGGTCGCTGCCGGCGCCGCGCGCCGCGGGCAAAGTGTTCAAGGGCGGCGAATTGGCCGATTTGGTGGCCCAGGTCGCCAAGTTGCTTCGCGAAGAGGCCAAAGTCATCTAACTGTACCCCTGGTTCAGCCAGGTTCGATAAGGAGATGAGTCAATGTCGAACGTTTTGGTTTTCGCTGAACTGAAAGGTTCAGAACCGAAAAAAGTCAGCTATGAGATGCTCAACGCCGCCAAAGACATCGCGGCCGGAACCGGTGGCGCGGTCATCGCCGCGGCGATCGGCTCCGGGCTGGCGGGCGTCGGCGCGAAACTGGGCGCCTACGGCGCGACCAAAGTGCTGGTCGCCGACGGCGTCGATAAATACAACGTGGAAGGCTGGGCGACCATCGCCGCGGCCATCGTCAAAGCCGAGAATCCGGCCGTCGTGCTGATGGGCGCGACCGCGACCGGCAAAGACCTGGCGCCGCGCCTGGCCGCCAAATTGGGCGTGGGCCTGGCCAGCGACATCGTCGGCTTCCGCATGGACGGCGCGAACTTCATCGCCAAGCGGCCCGTCTTCGCCGGCAAAGCCTTTACCGAAATCGGCTTCACCGCCGCTCCGGCTTTCGCCACCGTTCGCCCGAACGTTCTGGATCCGGGCGCGGGCGGCGGCGCGGCGGCCGCTGAGGCTCCCGCTTCGGCCGACATGGGCGCTCCCAAAGCCCAGATCACTGAGATCCTGGCCGCGGCTTCCTCGCGTCCGGACCTGACCGAAGCCAACGTGATCGTCTCCGGCGGTCGCGGCATGAAGGAAAAAGCGAACTTCAAGATCCTCGAAGACCTGGCCGACGTGCTGGGCGCTTCGGTCGGCGCTTCCCGCGCGGCCGTGGACGCCGGTTACGCCGATCAGTCGATGCAGGTCGGGCAGACCGGCAAGGTCGTCAACCCGAGCCTGTACATGGCCTTCGGCATCAGCGGCGCGATTCAGCACCTGGCCGGCATGCGCACCTCCAAGGTGATCGTGGCCGTCAACAAGGACGAAGAAGCGCCGATCTTCCAGGTCGCCGATTACGGCATCGTGGGCGATCTGTTCGAGGCCGTGCCGCTGTTCGCCAACGAGTTCAAGAAACTGCTCGGTTAATGACGAAGTAATCCGGGGGCGGAGAAAGGTCTCCGCCTCCGGCGCTCAACCGAACCGTTAGAGGAGTATCGAGAATGCCCACCCACGAAATTGCGGAAAGCGGGATCGAACGCCTGCCGATGTGGGAAATGTACGGCGGTTTCTGGGCCGCCACCCGCTGGATCATTTACGCACTCGCGCTCGTGGTGGTAATCACCTTTGTCTACGGCATCTGGCAGCGCATCCGCGCCTACCGGATGGGCCGCCCGGCCCCCGGCGCGTTGGACAATATCGGCGCGCGGATCATGGAGCTGCTGCGCTACGGCATCGCGCAATTGCGTGTGGTGCGCGAAGCGTTCCCGGGAATATTCCACCTCTTTTTGTTCTGGGGCTTTGTCGTCCTGTTCATCGGCACGGCGCTGACCGTGTTGGACGAGGACTTCTATCGCCTGATCACCGGCAACAAGTTCATCCACGGCGGCTTCTACGTCGTGTTCTCGTTCATGCTCGACCTGTTCGGCCTGCTGGCGCTGGTCGGCCTGGGCATGGCGCTGGTCCGCCGCTATGTGATGAAACCCGATCGCCTGGACAATCAGCAGACCGACGCCAGCCTGATCACCTGGATCTTCGTAATCCTGCTGACCGGCTTTTTGACCGAAGGCGCGCGCATCGGCGTGGTCATGGGTCACAAGGCCGCCGGTTACGAGGCTTCGAGCTTCGTCGGTTACGGCCTGGCCCTGCTCTTCAAGGGCGGCGCCGCCGAAGTGCTGCACAAGCTGTTCTGGTCGGTGCACGTGCTGGCCTCGATGGTCTTCATCGCCGTGCTGCCGTTCAACAAGGGTCTGCACATTTTCTCGACCCTGGCCAACATCTTCACGCGCAGCCTGGGCCCGAAGGCCTTCACGCCCTCCATCCCCAACATGATGGAGCGCATGGAAGCCGGCGAAGAAGTCGAGATGGGCTACAAGAAGATCGAAGACCTGACCTGGCGTGAAATCCTGCAGACCGACGCCTGCACCCGGTGCGGCCGCTGCCAGGATCAGTGCCCGGCCTACAACACCGGCAAGCACCTGTCGCCGAAAAAGTTCGTGCAGAGCGTCAAGGACCACTGGCTGGCCCGTTGGGCGCAGCAGCGCGACAAGAACGTCGAAGTGAACCAGGGCGAAGGCGAAGCGGCCGCGGCCGAAGTCGGCGCGGGCGGTCCGTACCTGCTGGCGGCCGAAGCGGCCTGCTACGGCTGCGAACCCGGCGACGCGTCGGTCGAGTCGGTCGTGCTGTGGGACTGCACCAACTGCATGGCCTGCGTGAACATCTGCCCGGTGTTCGTCGAGCACGTGCCGCTGATCAACCAGATGCGGCGCGAACTGGCGATGGAGTTCGACGATTCGGAGAAGGCCTGCAAGGACTTCTTCAAGAACATGGACACCAACGCCAACCCGTGGGGCATGAACCCGTCCGACAAGATGACCTGGACGGCCGAACTGGGCGTGCCCACGGTGTTCGACAATCCGGATTACGAGTACCTGTACTGGGTCGGCTGCATGGGCGGCTACGACCCGCGCGCGATCAAGATCGGCAAGGCGTTCGTGAAGATCCTGCAGGCGGCCGGCGTCAACTTCGCCGTGCTCGGCGAGATGGAGCTGTGCTGCGGCGACAGCATCCGCCGCTTGGGCAACGAGGCCAGCTTCCAAGCGCTGGTCACGATGTTCAAGACGACCGTGCAGGAATGCGAAATGGATCCGACCTTCGCCGGCAAGAAGGTGGTCACCACCTGCCCGCACGGCTTCAACACGCTCAAGCATGAGTATCCGGAGTTCGGCTTCAAGTGGGAAGTGGTGCACCACACCGAACTGCTCGACCAGTTGCTCAAGAGCGGCAAGATCAAGCTGAAGGGCGGCAACGGCCACACCGCCGTGCTGCACGATTCCTGCTTCCTGGCCCGCTACAACGACATCATCGACGAGCCGCGCGACGTGCTGAAAGCCGCCGGCTACAAGATGGTCGAAGTTCCGCGCAGCGGCGACCTGACGTTCTGCTGCGGCGGCGGCGGCGGCCGGGCCTGGCTGGAAGAGCACTACGAGCCCGAAAAGGGCATCAACCGCATCAACTTCAATCGCACCGACGAGCTGATGGACGCCGGCGCGGACACCATCATCGCGGCCTGCCCGCTGTGCATGATGATGTTCGACGAAGCGACCAAGCGCACCGAGTGCGAAGACAAGATGTCGTGCATCCGCTTGCTCGACATCGCCGAAGCGGTTGCGGAAAAACTCGACGTTCCCGTAGACAACCAAGGGTCAGACGGACAAGCCTGATCAACCTCTTACTACTTTATTGGCGCCCCCGGGTCCCCCGGGGGCTTTTTTTAATTATAAATTACAAGTGAGGGGTTATAAGTTATTGTGTATTACATTAATTATATAAAGATTTCATTTTTTGCCATTCCGACGGAGTCATGCCGTAGGCATGGCGATTGGATGAATCCCTTTTCGTGCAAGTAACAAAAGGGATCTCTCCACTCCGCTTCCGCCTTCGCCAAGGCTTCGGCGGATAGGGACGCTCCGGTCGAGATGACTAGAGCGCTGTCATTCCCGCGCAGGCGGGAATCCAGGACCGGAAATACATTTCCTGACCTTTATTAAAAAGGAAGGCCGCGCTTCGCGCGGCAGGAAAGGAATCCTGGATCCCCGGGTCGAGCCCGAGGATGACGGAAAGGACCTCATCCCCTCTTCGCCCTTTTCTTTTGCCGGCGATTTTCTGCTATAAGGAATTCATCACCATTGCGAGGGAGGATGTCATGCCGCGTTGTCGCAGTTGCACCGCCGAAATCGCCGCGAACGTCAAACCGTGTCCGTATTGCGGGGAGGCCGAACCCTTCGCCGCCGCGTCCGCCGCGCCGCCGGCCGCCACGGCGCAAGCCGCTCAACCGGCCGTCGCGTCCGAGGTGAAAACCGAAGGTCCCTTGCAGCCCAAGGCGGCGGTGCAGTCCGGCTTCGGGCGCGAAACGAAGACCTTCGCCTGCACCGGATGCGGAGCGACGATCAGCTACGACACGACGCTCAAAACGCTGGCCTGCGCCTATTGCGGCTCGACCTACGCCATCGAAAACGAACAGCAGGCCGCCGACGAGCGCCCCAGTCGCGTCATCCCCTTCGACTTCAACCGCGACAAGGCCGAGAGCCTCTTTCGCGAATGGCTCGGCAAGGGCTGGTTCCGCCCCGGCGATCTGACCAGCAAAAGCGCGCTGAGCGAAATTCGCGGCGTATACCTGCCGTTCTGGGCCTTCGACGCCGACGCCGATTCAAGTTGGTCGGCCGACGCGGGCTACAACTACCAGGAGCAGGAGGCCTACACCGAGAAGGACGCGCAGGGCAAGTCCGTCACCAAGTACCGCACGGTGACCAAAACGCGCTGGCAGCCGGCCAGCGGCGATCATCGCGCGCACTACGAGGATTGGCTGGTGCCGGCCACGCGCGGGCTCGACCCGGATTTCGTCGGCCGCATCTATCCGTTCCAGACCGAGAGGGCGCAGCCTTACAACAGCGATTACCTGGCCGGCTTCGCGGCGGAGAATCCGTCGATCAAGGCCGCCGAGGCGCAACCGACGGCGGCGCAGCAATTAAACAAGGAAGAGGAAAAGGCCTGTGCCCAGCAGGTTCCCGGCGACACCCAGCGCAACCTGCGCGTGGGCACGCGGCTGAGCAATTGGTCCTACGACCAGATCATGCTGCCGATCTGGATCAGCGCCTACCGCTACAAGGACAAGCTGTATCGTTTTCTGGTCAACGGCCAAACCGGCGAGGTGCAAGGCAGCGCGCCGACCTCCTGGCTCAAGGTCGCCGTGGCGATTCTCATCGCCGCCGGTCTGATGGGCGCGGCGGTCGCGTTGATCGCCATTTTCGGCAAACAATAGTCAGTTAAGATAACCCATTTCGCGCAGCTGCCGTTTTTGTTCGAGCGTGAGCATCGGTTTTTTCACCTGCGAGATGTCGCGTGTGCCGTAGGTAAGAACGGTCGTGAGCGGGTGTGCCTGGAGGTAAGCCGGCTTGATCGCGTCGACGAGCACACGCCCGTCGAAATCGTCGGCGATCGGCAAGCCCGCCAGCGCAAGGATCGTCGGGGTGACGTCCATCAGGTTCGCGCCCATGAAACGCGCGCCCGGCTTCACGCCCGGTCCGGCGAGAATGAAGATCCCCGGCGTTTGCTCGGTGTGATTGCCTTGAAAATTATTGAAGAAGTAGAGGCTATTGCCGTCGGTGTCCGCCGCTTGCGACACGGTCGTCAACGAGTCGTCGCGCGGCGCGTACACCAGGCCTTGTTTGGTTTTGGTTCCATCATCGTACAACCGCCGGTCTTGCACGCGGAACATCGCCAGCACATCGCCGAGTTTTTTCTCGATCGCTTGCGGGCAGCCGTTGGCCAGCGGTGAGCGGCAGGTGAAGGACGGCGCGATGACGTTCAACAGCAACGTTTCGTCGTTGGGCAGCCGTCGGCCGATCGGGTAGGGTGTGACGATCGGCTGCACGGTGATGCGCGCGGTTTGTTTATCGACGCGCGCGTCGAAGGAAAACGGTTTGTGTGGATCGTAATCGGTCACCCGGGCGCCGAACTCGGCGAAGAAATCGGACATCAGGAACAACTCGCAGCGATTTTCCTTCGGCGCCTGCATGCCGTGATCCGAAACGATCGCCACCAGGGTGTCGGGCTTGTTGAGGAACGGCTCGATCGACCGGTCGACCAGACGGTAGGCGTCCATCATTTGTTGGGCGCCCGCCTTGATTTTCTCGGCATAGGCCGGCGCCAATTCGACCTCGCCGGTTTCCTGCATCAAGAGCAACAGGCAATCGTAATAGTGCTGATGACCGACGCCGTCGGTGGCGCTGATGATGGAAAACGCCGCATCGTACGGCGCCTTGGCCAGCAGGCAGACGACGTTCTGGTCGGCGTCGTGCTCGTCGCACAGTTCCTGAACGGGCCCGGGAGCGAACAGAACGCTCTGGTGGAAAATCAAACCCTGCCAGCGCGCAAAGGACGGCGGCATGTAATAATCGAATACGGCCCGGATGGGGAAGCGCTCGACCGGGAACATATCCCAAATCTGCCTGGCAGCCACGTTATCCGAGGTCAGAGTGGAATCGAAATATTTCAACTCTTCTTGCCTGTCGAGTTGTTTGCCGTCGACGGCGGTGGCGCCGATGCCGTGATTCTCGCGGCTTTTACCGGTGGCGATGGTCGTCCAGGAAATCGGCGAAATGGCCACGTCGGTTTGCAGCATCCCCGCCGCGCCGTATTCCAGCAGGCGGCGCAGGTTGGGCATTTCGCCTTTCGCCAGCATGTAGGAGATGATCTTCCAGGTCGCACCGTCCCAACCCAGCAACACCACGCGCTTGGGCGGATTGCCGTCGAAGGGCGGCACATTGGCGATTTTCGCCGTCGGCGGCTCCACCGTCAGCGAGTCGATCTTGTCGGAATTAGTGTCGCTTTCGCCCTGTTCGATGGGAAGTTCATCGGGCGTTTGCGATTTGCAGAACAAAACCGTAATGGAGATAAACAGGCACACCAGGACCAGCTTGAGCCACGGGGAACGTTGCCGCTTTCTCTTCAACACAAGAGTCCTTCTAACGAAGCCGCGTCCTCCCCAAGACGCAACATGATCAAGAGGTAAATTATGTGAATTTTTTTAAGTTTGTAAACAGGAGAGGACAAAATAAACGGCCTCAAGATTTTTCATAAAATCCAACTATTCCAAGGATGGAAATAATGTGGCGGACGTGGCTGCAAAACGTCGTAAAGTCGAAAAATTATGTTCCAGGACTTCCCCCGGGCGCACGATACGTAAAAGCAGAACGACAAAAACCTGGAGGGTTGCGCTGCAAAAAGCGAATCGGGAGTGCGAGGCAACAATGCGCCGACTTCCCCCCCCGCACCACCGGACCAAATGCGCTGACTAAAGGATTTGCATCCAACCCATCAAGTCACCGCTTCGCGCCCGATCCCTCCAGAACTTATGCCGGGTGAGTTTCCCCGTGGCTCGCCCGGCTTTTTCTTTTATTGCACGATCACCGTCACCGCGTTGCTGGTAAAGGTTCCCCGCGTCGCGCCCGCGTCGTCGGCCGGCTGGCCCTGCACATCGCGCGAACGCGAGGCCGCTTCGTAGGCGTAGAGGTACCAGACCTTGTAGGTTCCCGCTTTGGGAAAAACGATCCGCTGCAAGTATTCCGCATAGGCGCCGGTGCGCGGGTCGAGCGCCTGGGCCGGCTCGATGGTCAGCAAATCATCCTCGGCCAGCGCCTGCATTTTCGCGGCCCGGCCGCCCATGAGCATCCGCCGCAGGGTGGCGCCGCCCTCGGGCTGGGCGAGAAAATCGTGGAACGGCTGCTGCCAGCGCGCCTCGGTGCCGTCCAGCGGCCGCACGATCTTGAGCGGATACGGCCCTTTGTTGGCAAAGGCGATGCTCAAATGCACCGCTTCGCCCGCCTTGATCGTCGTTTGCGGCGGCGCGAGGGTCAGCTCCAGCCCCTGTGCGACGGCCTCGGTGCGCGGTCCGGGCGCTTGCGGATCGTCCAGCCAGGAAAAGACGCCGGCCAGCGCGGGCAGCGCCATCAGCGATAAAACCAGCGCGACCAGGCAGATGCGGCGGTTCATGGCGTCACTCCGGAGAAAGGGATAACGTCATTGTTCCAAAGTTGAGGCCCCGGCGCAATCGGGGGAGGATGTTTCGGCCAAATTGCAGCGACAATGCAATTTGGACGGAAAGTAGTCATTCGATTTTCCGCCATTTGAACAGATCGATATCGAGTTTGCGCCGCAACGACGGCCAAACGAAGGCAATCGCCAACGGCAGCAGGAGCAGGGCCGCTTGCCCGGATATTAAAATCAAGTAACCTTGATGCCTGACGCTGAACGGCGTCCAGAAAATCAAACCAAGGCAGTTGAGCAGCAAGATCCAGCCGACGACCGCCCCTGCAATGTGCCGTATTTTTTTTTCGGATCATGGGTTAGTGACATCCATACTAGCCGTCATATTCTCAGACATTAACAACCACACCCGTCATCGTCGTCATCGTCATCGTCATCGTCATCGCTGTCATCGTCGTCATTATCGTCATCGTTGTCATCGTCGTCCGTGGAAACCGTTTGTTTGTATTTGATTAAGGCGACGTCGAAATCGAGGCAAGTAAAGTCCTCGAACTCCGGAGCGCGCGCTTCCATGCAGACATCGCCGACGACATATACGTTGTCGTCTCCATCGATGGCCAGCCTTTTACCGAGATCGCCATAGGAGTGCGGCCCGTTGAAGCGCGCAACCCAACGATCGTTGCCTTCGGGATCGTAAGACACCGTGGCGAAATCGTCTCGTTGATAAAAACCGCCGAAGGAGAAGCCGGTCAGGTACACGTTGCCCGCTCGATCAAGCGCCATGTCGGCCGGTTGTTGATCGTCGAAGGCGCCCAGGCCATCATAGTATCGCACCCATTGTTCCGTGCCGGAGGAGCTATATTTAATCGTAACATAATCATAATACAGGTCGCCGTTGTTGGCCGAAAAAGGGCTCGTGCCGGCGACGAAAACATTGCCGAGGTCGTCGGTCGCCACCGCGACCGGTTCATCTTTGTTGCCGGCGGGACCGTCGTGGTAGCGCCGCCACAGCTCGTTGCCTTGCGCATCGTATTTGATCGTGGCGATGTCGAACCATTGCTCGCCGGCGAAAAACTTGCCGGTGACGATCAGGTTGCCGCTCGGATCGAAGGTCATCGCGGCCGGGACGCCGGTGAGGGGGGAGGGACCGTCGAAGCGCGTCCGCCATTTTCGGTTACCGGCGGCGGCGGAAGCGGGGGGTAGGA
>CALBTQ010000804.1 GCA_937967875.1 uncultured Pseudomonadota bacterium | reverse complement strand
GACCACCGAGATCTACACTCTTTCCCTACACGACGCTCTTCCGATCTTTAGGGACAGTCACCTATTTTAATAATGGATTCAAGAAATTTCTCAGGATATATAATGTCCTGAAATTACATATGTATTCGCAGATGGTTTGGAAAATTAAATAGGTGACTGTCCCTAATTAAAAGAACCTACCCCTACGGCGCGTATCACGCTCGAACGTCCGTACTATCGGCGTGGGACACTTTTCATGAAGTGTCCCGCCACTCATTTTCATAACCTTATGATATCATTACCTTTATGCCGAATTAACCGTGAGAAAAAGTGTCCCAAAGTGTCCCATTTGTCCCGGGGCATCCCATTAATAAGGTCAGGAAAGACATTTCCAATCCTGGATTTCCGCCTGCGCGGAAATGACATAAAAAGCATCCATGCGGCTCTGCCGCCGGCCGAGGCTCCACACAATGAATGAAACATAGGTCCAGGAATTATTCCTGGTTGGCCCGGGGATCCAGGATTCCATTAACGCCGCGAACAACGCGGCAACCTAGCAAAACCTAGAAGAAGTACTTCATGTTCAGCATCAGCACGAGGACCTGCTCGCTGACGTCCTCGGTTTCGGTGGTGATGCGGTAGACGGTCGCGCCCAGATCGAGGTCCTTGCGGCCGGTGTACATGATGCCGCCGCCGACGGTCAGCGTCTCATACTCTTCTTCGTCGTCCTCGGTCATCTCGTAGTCGCCCTCGATCTTCAACCCCAGGTGCAGGCGCGAAATCGGGTTGAAGTCGAAGGTGCCCACGCCGCCGAACATGAGGGTCGTCGGCGGGTCGCCCGCCTCCAGCTCGAACTCGGGCGCCGCGTCTACGTCCTCCTGGAAGCCGTAGTCGTAGCGCACGCCGAACTGGACGCCAAAAACCGGATGCAGCGTCTGCGCGATCAACAGCGAGGGCCGCACCGACATCACGCTCTGGGTGATGATCGTGTCCTTCAGCTTGAGCTTGACCACGTCTTTCATGTCGTCTTCGCTGGGCAACTGCTGGGTTTCGGCAATCTCGTCGAGCAGGTCGGCGAAGTTCTGCAACAGCCGCGCGAACAGCACCGCCGGGCTGGACTGCACGCCCTGGTCGACGATGAAGTCGGCCGTCGCCGAAATGCAGGTGCCCGTCTTGTCCGACTGCCAGATCATCAGCTTGGGAATCGCCGAGACCGTGTAAAAGCCCTGTCCGCCGTAGAGGATCGCCGTGTTCTCGTCGGCCCCGGCCAGGGCGCGGCCCTCAAACACGAATTCCAGCGAGAAGCGGTTGAGGAAGGCAAACTCGACGTCGATCATCTCGGCCAGACCGGCGGCGTTGAAGGTGTCTTCCTTCATCAGGATGATGTCGATTTCCTCGTCGAACACCGATTTGGAATAGGCGTAGCCCAGCGCCACGCCGACGTTCGTGTTGGGAAGAGCCATGGGAAAGGCGAACGGCCGCAAGAAGCGGTGGCCCTTGAGAATGCGGTCGGTCGGATCGGCTTTGACCTCTTTGGCTTCTTTGTCCTTTTTCTTGGCCAGAGCCGCTCCCGGCAGCACCAGGCAGATGATCATGACCGCCAACAGAATATATAACGACCGTTTCATGCTCATTCCTCCCCATCGACGCGTTCGTGAGTTGATTCGCCATTGAATGCAGAGAATATAGCATAACCAAATATCGGGGTAGCAACCAAATTTTCCGCCTTCAACAAGCGGATATCACAAATTTAAGTAAAACGTTGTCGAACGCCCGCAAGCGTGATACAAAAGAATGAAGCGATGAGGGAAGCCGCCCATTATCCCCGGGGCGGCGTGATGTGTGGGCTCCAATAATTACAGATTGAAAAATGACCGAACGGACGAACGAGTCATTCGAAGCG
>CALBTQ010000803.1 GCA_937967875.1 uncultured Pseudomonadota bacterium | reverse complement strand
CCACCGAGATCTACACTCTTTCCCTACACGACGCTCTTCCGATCTCGAGATGCTCAACATCCTGCGCGTATCGTCGGCGATCCCCTCGTTGGGCACAGTGGACACGGCGGCGGTGATGCACGTCAGCGACGACGGCACAACGACCTCGTTCGACCCGGACAACGATTTCATCGACCTGCCCGGCGGCGGCGTGAAGTTCGTCATTCGCTACGATGAAGAAACGGAGTTGTACTGGACGCTCTCCAATTATCAGCGGCATCCATACGCCATGCGCAACAAGCTGGCGCTGTGCAGTTCGCCGGATCTATTGCAGTGGACAGTGCACGAAACGGTGCTCTACCATTGGGATTTCGTGTTTCACGCTTGGCAATACGTCGACTGGCGCATCGACGACGACGACATCGTGTTCGTGTCGCGCACGGCGCATCCGATGGGCCACGAGGTGCTGCCCCACGGCTATCACGACGCCAACTTTTTCACCTTCCACCGCATCGAACATTTCCGCGACGTGCTCACGCCGCTCGACGACGATACGACCGACGACGACATAGTTGACGACGATGCAATCGACGATGACACCATCGACGATGATACATCCGATGACGATACGATTGATGATGACACGGACGATGATATCATCGATGATGACGACGAATTCGATGATGACACGGACGACGACGCTGCCGATGACGACGCTACGGACGATGACGATGACAATAATGATGATGGGTGCGGTTGTTGATCAGCTTGGGTGATGTAGGCGAATCATCGTTGATAAAGTTCTTGCCACGAGCGACCGTCAATCAGCAGATCTTTGACCATGGGTTTGCCCTTCCGATCGACCGACACGACGATGCTGCAACGACGACTGCTTGCCATAATGGAAGTGAGCATCTGTGCATTTTCTTCCGGAATATAATACCGTTCGATACCGGCCGAAAATTCCGTGCCTCGGCATTGTCCCTGCATTACGACCCGGCATTGCGCCGGTTTGCTCGCCGGGTATTTATCACCCAACATATAACCATCGATTCGACCGTCTTCCTCCCACAGGCAGGCATAGTACGGCTTGATCGACGACATGCCCAACTCGCATAAGCCCCTGGGATACAGCAGGCGATAGGTCAGGTAATGTCCGGCCAGCAGATCGCGTGGATCGAATCCCCCGGCGGGAATCGTGATTTCCGTTCCGGTATGACGGTCGATCGCCATCGAGCCGACCCATATCGCCAGACAAAGAATCGGGACGATCACCGCCACGGCCAATTTCACGCGCGCCGATTTCATGTGAGCATCCTTTCCATCCAGCCGGCCAGTTTAAGCCTGAGCTTGAACCAGACGATACCCAGGCCGATAATCAACAGACCGGAGACGATCAAGCCGAAGCCGGTTTTGGCCATGTTGCCGATCACCTGGAAATAGACGATCAGGAACCGCAGGGTGATCGCGATCGTGATCATATTGAATAATTTCGGCTTGTTCAGCATAACGAACAACGCGGCCAGCAGGAAAAAAGCGACGATGCTGAACACCGCTCCCAACAATTCCGTATGAACCGAGTAATGATAACCGCTTTCTTTCACCGGAATATAAAGCAGAATCAGGGCCAACGACCATGCCAGCAGGAGAAGCACAACCACTTTGACTTTATCGTGCAGTTCCCGACGCAAATACAAACTTGCTCCGGCGATCACGGCAAGTATCGTGGTCGGAATCAAGCCGGTCATCGAGAGTTCAATATCATTCATCGAGCTGGAAACGTCGCCGACGCAGATCATGATAAGGCCGGCGATGACGCTCCACCGGGTGAATGCCTTCGCGAAACGAGATAGTTTTTCAATCGACGCCGTCACATTGCTCAGGGCAAGCATGATGAACGGCACCGCCAGCATCTTTGTGTAATAACTTATTTCCGCGCCGAATAGTCCTTTCATCAGCGCTTTTTCTTCGAGGACCGTCAGGGTAAGCGCCACGAGCAGGCCAACCACCCATAGCTGGGGCATGAACCATTGCCGCGCCGCCAGACTGATCGGCAAGATCAGCGCCAGGGTCAACAACAACGCTCGGTGGAAATCGATGTGGAGATGAAAAACCTGGACGACCAGCCCGATCGAGGCCAGACAAAAAAGAGAGAAGACCAGCGAAACGAGTTCGAACGCCATTTCATGTTTTTCGTCGTAAAGACGAATTAGCGTTACCGCAAAGGCGATCAGCAACGTAAAGTCGGTCGTCAATTTAAACCACCCGGGAATGGCTCGCCAGTTCGCGGCGATGAGCGAAATGATGCCGATGCCCAGTACGCAGCCACCGGTCATCAGCAAGCCGTAGAGCACCCAACGACCTCGACCGACCGCGGCGCTGTCGCGTTCATGGGCGACAATGGCGTTTTGCTGTTCGGCCGTCAGCAGACCTTGTTCCTGCCAGCGGGACAACATACGCTGTAGGCGCTTATCGTTCATTTCACTCTCGTAAGAAATGTCATTTCCGATGTATTGATATCATATAAATAGTTGATCATTCAACCGTGACTCAATGCGGTCAGGCGGTCATCTCATCGACGCCCATTTCGGCCAGCGCCACTCGGTAAAAGGAAAATCCGACCATGCGGCGGCCGCGCTCGCCCCAGTAGCGGGCGCGGTAATCGTCGGCGCCCAGGTCCTCATGCAGCGTAAAACCTCGCTCGGCCAGATAGACCGGCAACTCCGCGGGCATCATCCCCCAGATCCACGGCTCGCTGTGACCGGCGACCTGCCGTTGCGAGGCGCGTGAACCGGCGAACGTCGCCGTGCCGTCGATCAAGCCGCGGTGCAGGTAGGTGAAAACGAGGCGGCTGCCGGGCACGGTTACGGCGGCGATGGTGCGCAAAGTATTGTCGACGGCTTGCTCGCCCAGGTAATGCGTCACGCCCTCCCAGAGCACGAAGGAGCGTTGTTGAGGATCGTACGACGTTCCGGCCAGTACTTCGTCCAGACGCTGCCGGGTAAAGTCGATCGCCGCGAAGGTCAACGTGGGCGGAACCGCCGCGCCGAGGCTCTCCAACCGCTCACGCTTGAGCGCCTGGGTCGCCGGATGATCCACCTCGATGATCTTGCAGTCGGCCAACTCCGGCAGACGCCAGGCGCGGCAATCGAAGCCCGCGCCGAGGATGACGATCTGCTTGATGCCGTCGCGCAGTGCGGCACGCAGGGCATCGTCGATCAATCGCGTGCGGGCGATGCCGGAAGTCATCGCGCCGGGATAAAAGGAATCGATCAGCCAACGCACCGCCGCACCCACCAGCGGCCAGGATGCAAGACGAACGATACAGCGATAACGCGCTTCCAGAAATTGCACCGCAAACGGATCGGCGAACAAGCGCGCCCGCGCGGGTCGGCGCACGTCTTCCAACGCCCGAAACGACGCGGCGTACTGCGCGGTACGACTGGCCTGGTGTTCCTGCATGGTTTCACTTTCGTGAACGGTCGGTAACCCCATGCATACTGCAAAATGCAGCAAAATGCACGAAGGAAGCATTTTTTTAAAGCCTACGACCTCCCCCGCATGAAGCGGAGGAGGTCGCAGGCAGTCGTTTTTCAACTAACCAACCACGCCCATAGGGCGTGGGTTTAGGAAGGTCCCCCCGAGGGGACC
>CALBTQ010000802.1 GCA_937967875.1 uncultured Pseudomonadota bacterium | reverse complement strand
GGGCGATGCGCAACAAGGCGGCGTATATCTGCAATGAGCCGACGTTGAAAACCCATACGGTGGACAACACTTATTTCAGCAATAACAAGGCGGCGCCGTTTAACAGCGCGGTTCATGTGTACGACTTCGAAACGCTTTCTGACGATACATTCTACCCAACTTATTCCAATGGAAACTATCTATTATTTTGGAAATATTTTAACCATCGTTGCGATCCGGCGGATGCCGATCCGACCGGAGATACGTGCTATAACGATCAAAATACATTGATCTCATTGCATGACATCTCCGTATATACCGCGTTTTCCGCCCTGGTAACCGCATACAATTATGCCCACACCCTTGGTTTTGAACGCAATAACTCACCCGATTGGGTCGACAACCAGCCGTTGGTGGCAATCATTAACGATGACGACGGCTATAAGTTATGTTGTGGTGAAACAGAATGCGCAATCGCTTGTTTCTCAAGTGAGGGATATCCTAGAGACAATTATAGCGGAAATGACTATCAACCTTCTTGGGCTGTGGATCGATATGATTCGGGGACGAATCCGATAACCAAAATCCCAACGATGTCTGTTTACATGAGAGAAAATCCGTATGAAGTCGACAGTAGTGAAAGTTTTTACGAAGCCACGGACTTTGTCACTACTCTTCATGAATTCTACCATTGGGTTGTTCGTACCTACATGCAAAACGGTGGCTATACTTTTAATGGTAACGAAAAAAGCGCTATCAACGAGGGATTTGCCATCTACTGGGCTGCATCATTAGTCAATGAAAGCTCGGAAAACTTCTATCGTGATTCACTGAAATGTAACAGTGATGATACGGAAAGCGGCATCTCGATGCTCTTGGATTATGCCGAAACATTCCAGTGTTGTATCGATAGGCATGACGGTGGGCGGGTGATTTCTCAAATACTGTGGGACCTCCGCAACGGCATCGGCAACGGTGTAGAAGAATTCGGACAATACTATACGGATAAATTATTAGTTTACACTACCAGTATGCTTGGCTCCCAATCGATAGAAACTATCGAGGATTTATACGATTGGATGTATTACACCACAGATAATGGTTTGCTTGGAACCTGTCCCCTTGGCGCAAACAGCGATTGTGCCGATAATATTACGGCCGCGTTCAATAGGCATGGCGTATGTACTAGTTTTCCATGTGCCGCCTATGTTGAAAGAACATGCAATGCAGTATATCCAAATTTATCTTGTGAAGACATACCTTGCCTTGGTAGTGATTCAAAGAGTGTGTGTCCTCAAGTTTTTGTTCCCTATTGGGGGCTGGAAAATGCGAAGCATTGTTCGCGAACCAATGAAGAAGAACCAATATGCTGTCGTACTATTTGCGAAGATAACTGGACTGTTCTTAATGGTTGCAATCTTTTTTCCTCCCAAGCTGAGTGTAAAGCTTCATGTATTGGGGAGGAGTGGAGTTATGCATATCGCGAGTGTCTTTATGAAATGACTTCACAAATGATCTGCACATTCTGTGATCATTTAGCGCCATAATTGGAGAGTGATCATGAAAATAAAGTCAGGATTCGTTCTACTGGCCATAGTGGTAATATTGCTCATGATTGCATGCGAAACTAATAACAGTGAGTCGAGTGATGACTCTGCAAACGACACTGATGATGATGTAAACGATGATGACAGCATTGATGACGATACGGCTGATGACGATGCGAATGACGACGATACGGACGACGACACGGACGACGACACAGACGACGACACAGATGACGACGATGCGGACGACGATTTGTCCGTCGACGATGACGACGACACATTCGTCGGCGCGTGGTGGATCGACAAAGTAGATGATGTCCAAGACTCGATCGATGAATTTACGCGAACTTCCCTGCAGTTGGACAGCGCCGAAAATCCGCACATTGTCTATTTCTACATGGGTTTTCATCTTTCCCTGATGTCGGCGACCTACAACAATGGACAATGGGATTTGCAGCAATTGTTTCCCGAAGATGAATTTTACGGCTTCGTTTCCCTGGGATTGGATGAAAACGACAAGGCTCATTTCAGCATTTATCAAGAGATCGAAGTGCCGTTGAAGCACTCCGAGCGAATTTTATCGTATGCCACCGACGAAGCGGGCGATTGGGTGCTGGACACCGTCGATCCCGGCAGTGAATTTATCTGGGGGGTAGGGCAATTCAATTCGCTGGCTCTTGATTCAAATGAAAAGGTACACATCAGTTACCGAAGCGGCACGGGCGATGCATTGGAATATCCGGTTCTTCAGTACGCCACGAATATTTCCGGCGATTGGATGCCAACTATTATTGATTATTGCCCGCAGACGGAAGGGTGTGCCGGATCATTCACTTCCCTGGCGATCGATAACCTCGATCATGTTCATATCACCCATGGCGGTTGCGATGAAGAAGAAAATTGTTTGCGCTATGTGACCAACTCCGGTGTGTGGCAAAAGGAATGTGTGCCCAATTCACAGGATAATGTGTGTCAATCATCCATTGCGGTGTCCCAAACGGGAATCGTTAACATAGCTTACAACCAGTATTATGAAAAAATTAAAACTGAACAAATTTATTCACTGCATTTCGCACTAAAATCCGGTGATGAATGGACGACCGAGGAAATCGACTCGAACATTTCCGCCATGTGCCGCGAACTATCCGACCATTACCTCGCATTAGACGGCGACGGCCATGCGCACATCGCGTACACGGGCCTGGACGACGCGGACAACCCGGTGCTCTAGTACGCGACCAACGCGAGCGGCGAGTGGGTGACCGAGATTGTCGATCCATCGCGCTACAGCGGCATCGGCGCGTCGATCGCCCTCGACGGCGAAGGTTACGTGCACATCAGCTACTATGACCACAATCAACGCAGTCTGAGGTACGCGACCAACCGGCCGTAGAGGATTATGCTTTCGCCCCCAAAATCACGGGGCACGGTGCGAGTACATGTCCCGGATTTTTCCTTTCGCCCCAAAATCTCGGGACACGTAGCGAGTACATATCCCGGATTTTTCCCATGACTGAATGCACGCCGTAATGCGACGCCGTGGCGTCCTCCATGAATAATCCTTCCCTGGTATTGTATCCGTCGATGAATCCCTATTGCTTCGATGCGCCCTGTCTTGCTACACTTTTTGACTATGCTTGCCATTGGTAACCATGACCGTTTACGTCGGGGCGGCCGCTTGTGCGCGGTGGCGCTGGCGCTCGTTTTGTTGCTGCTGACCGGCGATTCGTCGCTCGCGGGCGGCAAGCGCAAGGTGAAGATCCGCAGCATGCCGCCGGTCGTGTGGAGCCACCTGAGCGAGAACCTGTGGCGCATCGACGACGCCACGGTGTGTTACCTGATTCGCTCCAACGGCAAAGCGCTGATGATCAACGTCGGCGCGGGGCGGGCGCTGGACGACCTGGCGCCCACCGAGGTCGAGAAGGTCGACGGCGTGCTGGTCACGCATCATTTGCGCCCGGTGACCCAGGGGTTGCCCGCGGCGGTCGCCCATGGCGCGTGGATCGGCGCGCCGGCCGACGAGGCGAAGCTGCTGACCGAGGCCGACCGGTTCTGGAACGAAGCGCCGCTGCGCGACATGTATATCTTCAAGCCCTCGCGCGTGACGCCGGCGACGCCGGTGAAGATCGCCAAGGAGCTAAAGGGCGGGCGGACGCTCACCTGGGAAGGCATCAAGTTCGAGATCATCGACACGCCGGGGCCGACCGCCGGGGCGATTAGCATCGCCGCGACGATCGACGGGCGGCGCGTGGCGTTCACCGGCGAACTGATCGTCAACGACGGCCAGTTGCCCAATTACTGGAACATGCAATACACCTACGGCGACTACGGCAAGCCGGGCCTGCGCGCGACGCAACGCAGTCTGCACCGCGTGCGCAAGGAAGATCCGGACCTGCTGCTGCCCAGTCGCGGGCCGGTGATCGTCAATCCGGACGAGGCGATCGCGGCGTTCGACGAGCGCGCCGACAAGGTGCTCGATCTGTTCGACGTCAAACCGCTGTCGGGCTCGCTGTTCAGCAACAACGATCATCCGCTGCCGCACCTGTATTGGAGCAAAGGCAGTTACCTGCTGACGGGCAAGGACGGCAACGCGATTCTGATCGGCCAGTCGGGCATCGACGTGG
>CALBTQ010000801.1 GCA_937967875.1 uncultured Pseudomonadota bacterium | reverse complement strand
CGGAGATTCGCGCCCTGTCGATGGTGGGGCGGGACGTGTTGGGGCTGGGCAATCACGAGTTCGACGCCGTACCGGAGAACACGGCCGAGAAGCTTTCGAAGTGGGCGGCGTTCCCTGTGCTGGGCGCGAACGACAGGTTGGAAGCCGAGAAGACGCACTCCGACATCATGAAAAGTCTGGTCAAGCCGTTCATCATCCGCAACATCCAGGGCCTGAAGGTGGCGATCATCGGCATGGCCAACACGTCGTCGATGTACTCGCTGGGCGAGGGCGACAATTCGTTGGGCGCGCAGCCGGTGAACTTCCTCCAGTTGACGCAGGAGTTGGTCGACGAGTTGCGGCCCGACGTCGACGTGGTGATTTTACTGGGCCATCTGGGCCTGACCGAAGACCTCGAGGTGGCGCGCAACGTGTGCGGCATCGACGTGGTTATGGGCGGGCACCATCACGTGGCGCTTGATCCGCCGACGGTCGTGCCCTACGCGCCGATCGCCGACGAGGTCGAGGACATCGACGACTTCACCTATCGCGATAGCTGCGCCGACCACAAAACGATCGTCAGCCATCCGCAGGCGTTCGCCAAGTTCATCGGTCGTTTGGATCTGATCATCCGCAACGGCCACGTCAAATCGCACAGCTACAAGTTGATTCCGGTCGACGCGACGGTGCCGCGCAAGGCCGAGGTATGGGAAGTGCTCGAGCCGTATTACATCGAGCTGGCGCACACGATCGACCTGGACCGCGTACTGGCGCGGGCGGACACCGATCTGGACCGCTTCGGGTTCACCGGCGGCGATTCGATGCTCGGCAATTTCGTCGCCGAGGCGATGCAGTTGCGGCCCGGCGTGGAAACCGATTTCTGCGTGACCAATTCGCTGGGCATCCGCACCGATATTCAGGAAGGCGACATCCTGCTGGAGCACCTGTACAACGTGCTGCCCTTCGAAAACACGATCACCACGATTTATCTGTCGGGCATCGAGGTGCAGGAGCTGCTCGACTACGCCACGCAGCGCAGCGCCGGGCGCGGCTGTTCGAGCCAGATTCAGGTGGCGGGCATCACCTTCACCATGAACTGCCGCGAGGGCGAGGCGCAGGACATCGAGATCAACGGCATCCCGCTCAACTACGGCTCGGTGTACGAGATGGCCACCAACGATTACATGGCCTGGGGCGGTTCGGGGTTCGAGATTCTGGCGCGCAACACCTCGAAGGTGGACACGGGCATCAGCATGCGCAGCGCGGTGATCGACTACATGAGCCGGCATCCGCAGTTGCCGGTCTGCGACGACGAGGACACTCCCATCGATCAATGTACCAGCGGTCTGGCGATCGAGGACGGCCGCATCAAGACGGTGTATTAAGATGCGCAAAACGATGATAGTTCTGACCTTGATCCTGTCGGTGCTGTGCGCGGCTTGCGTGAAGGAATACGACGCGCCCGAGGGCGTGAGCAGCTTCGCCGTGCTGATCGAGGAAGGCGAAACCGGCGACGACAACGACCGCATCGCGTTTCCCGACGATCCGGTGGGCTACCGCTTGACCATCGCCGCGCTCGACGAGACCGGCGAGGTGGACCGCGACTACGACGGCAAGGTCGTGTTGTCGGTCGAGCCGGTCGGCCGCCTGATGGAAGGACAGGCCAGCCGGTTGATTATCGAAAACGGCGTGGCGCAGAACGTCGAGGTCTGGCTGGAATCGACGCATGGCGATGTGGCCGTGTGGGTCGAGGACGCCGGCGGGCTCGATGTCAAAGGCAGCCGCGCGGTCGGCGCCAGCCCGGTGTTGTACTTCGATCATCCGACCATCGCGCAGACGCAGCGCTGCGACGACTTCGAAAGCTCGGCGCTACGCGGCGATTTCGCGGAAATCAAGGTGGCCGAGCGCGACGTGGTGGTGACCAACGTGCGCCGCGACGGCTTTTACTGTCAGGATCTCAGCGAGCCCGGCGGCCAGTACGGCGGCATGTACGTGTACACGCACAACCAGCCGACCGGCCTGGAAGAGGGCATGACCCTGACCACGTTGCGCGGACAGGTCGACGAATTTTTCGGCTTCACCGAGTTGGGCTTCCCCGATTATCAGTTCTCGACGGTGAAGATCGAGATGCCCGAGCCGGTCGTGCTGACCGCGCTGATGACGGCCAACGACGACGGCATGGAGGCGCTGGAATCCAGCCTGGTGCGCGTGGAGGACGTGGTCGTATGCCCGATGGACGACCAGTACACCGCGTACGATCAATGGCGCGTGCTGCTCAATCCCGACGGCGATTGCAACGAACCGCTCGACACGATTCTGGTTTCGGAAACGGCCGGCATCGAGGGCGTCGATCCGCCGAGCATGGTGGGCGACGAACTCGACGCGGTGACCGGCACGCTGCGTTATCACTATCTGGCGGAACCGTCGTGGATGATCGTGCCCCGGCGCGCGTCGGACCTGGAATAGCGGTGGGGAGGAAGGACGTATGAAGCAGACAACCGCGATGATCCTCCTGACCCTGTTGCCGGCGCTGCTGGCGATCGGCTGCGGCGCGCTGGACAACGGCGACGCCGAGGACGTGAAAGAAACCTACGACGGCAGCGGCGTGGGCGTGCCCGCGACCATTTACGAATTGCAGCGCGGCCGCGTCGCGGCAGATCGGAAGAGCACACGTCTGAACTCCAGTCACCGAATACGA
>CALBTQ010000800.1 GCA_937967875.1 uncultured Pseudomonadota bacterium | reverse complement strand
ACCACCGAGATCTACACTCTTTCCCTACACGACGCTCTTCCGATCTTATGTGTTGTTGTTGCTGCGGTCCGAGGACAACAGCGACCAGGTGCCGTAATCGGCCGCCGCAAAGCCGGCGAGGCCGAGGATCAGCGCCAGGCTGAAAAGGAGCATCGCACGTTTCATCATCGCTATCCTTTCACCAGGTTGGTTTGTCAGCGTTCATTGGCCTGCATTCCCTCTTGCAAGCAAGGGCCAAGTGTAATGCAAAGGAACTCGTTAGGGCAAGAGGAAGAAATATCTCTGGCGGCGCGGCGTCAACCTGTTACAATGCGCGCACAACCACTTATTCGACGGGATACTATATGTCCGTTGCGGAGCGTCCAACGAGCCATCCTCATCGCCTGCGCCTGTTCGCTTTCGTGCTGCTTTTTTCCGTCGCGGCGATCGTCGCCCACCAATATTACCGGCAGGTCGAGTTGATCAATCTCAAAAGCCGCGCGACGATGCACAATCAAATTCTCGCCGGTCAGGCGGAAGCGCCCTACCGCTACCGGGTGCTGCTGCCCCTGACCGCCGAGGCGCTGCGTCTGGCGCTCAAACCGGCCTTGGGCAACGACGATGCAAAAGCGTTTCTCGCCTCGTTCGCCGTCCTCAATTTCCTGATTGTTTTCGCCGGATTCTGGCTTTTATACCGGTATTGCAGTCTGTGGTTTCCCGAAATTTACGCCCTGTGCGCCGTACTGTTTTCCGCCCTGAGCATGCTGATCGGATTCAACTACCATTTTTATCAGCCCTGGTCGTTGCTGGAACCGGCGCTGTTCACCGGCGGCTTGCTCGCGCTGTACCACCGTCGCTGGCTGACCCTGGGCGTGTTGATCGCCGTGGCCACGCTGAACCGCGAAACGTCGCTCTTGTCGGCGCTCGCCTACCCGGCCGTCTGGCTGTTTCTGCCCGCCGACCGAAGCGCCCAGGCGCCCCCCGCCGCCCAGCGTTTTCTGCGCTCGCTGCTGTACATCATGATCTGGGCGATCGTGTACGGCGGCCTGCGCATCGTCTACGGCAATGCGCCGCACGTGCATTCGCTGACGTTCATCTGGGGGCACAATCTCGAGCAGTGGGCGCGGTCGTTCGTCTACCTGGGCCTGTTTTTCGGCCTGGGCTGGGTGTTCGCCGTCGCGGGAATCCGCCGGGCGCCGTGGTTTGTCAAGCGCACCTGGTGGCTGATCGCGCCGTTCGCCGTATTGTTTCTGGTGTTCGGCAACTGGTACGAAACGCGCTTGCTGACCACTCTCTACCCGCTGCTGCTGCCGGCGCTGCTGGCCTACTTCGCCCCCTTAAAAGAAGAGCGGCCCGCCTGAGCGGACCGCCCGAACCAACAAAAGTGTTACCTATGTCCTGATTACTCCCTAAAATTCCGCATTCCGCATTCGGAATTCGGCTTTATCAGCACCCGCACCCGTCGTCATCGTCGTCGTCATCGTCATCGTCGTCATCATTGCCGCCGTCATCGTCGTCGGTGTCGTCGTCTTCACCGTCTTCGGTCACACTGACGACCACCGTATCGGCGTCGTCCTCGCTGCCGTCGCTGACGGTCAGGGTGAATTCCAGGTCGCCCAACCCGCCGGCGTCGAAGGTCGGCGTGGCCGTTTCCGCGCCGGTCAGTTCCACCGGAGCTCCGGCGGTCTGTTCCCAGTAGAAGGACAGCGTGTCGCCGTCGGGATCCGTTGAGGCCGAGCCGTCAAGCTGTACAGCCGCGGCAAGGGCGACGGTCTGATCGTCGCCGGCGATGGCGGTCGGGCCGGTATTGGGCTGGGTGTATTTACCCACGGCCTTGTCCATGCCCGCGCCGTACAGGACGTGATTGTTGGCCCACTTGAAATCCATCAGCACGCTGACGACATCTTCGGTATAGGACGTGTCTTCGGTCCAGGTCAGGCCGCCGTCCTCGGTGTACAGAATCAGACCGTACGCCGCTATCCCGCGCATCGCGGCCCCAGCGAGGAAGCCGATCTGGCCGTTGCCGGAGAACATGCTGCGATACAGTTTGAATTTCGTGCCCGCCTCCACCGAGGTCGGCAGACGATCGCTGACGTCTTCCCAGGTGTCGCCGCCGTCGTTCGTGTAGTAGAGGGAGGAAAGCTTGCCGGCGACCTGCGCGTGCGGCTCGCCGATGATCCAACCGATGTTCTCGTCGACCATCGTGATGTCGACGTAACCGTCGTGCGTATCGTCCAGCACCAGATCCCAGGTTTCGCCGCCGTCGCGCGTGCGGTACACCTTGCCGCTGGACATCTTCGGGTCGTCGTCCTTGCATAGCGAATCTTCCTGGACCTGCCAACGGTAAAGCGGATCGCTGAGCATTCGCTGGCGGTGCAGCAGCCACTCGAACATTTCCTCGGAATCGTCGGTCGAGGTCGGTGCAAATCCTTTTTCCTCTTCGGGAATGCCCGCCGCGAGGAAACCGACTTCCTCGTCGATGAAATCCACGTCGTTGTAGAAGGTCATCAGATTGCCCGGCGCGTTGCCGTCTTCCCAGGTCTTGCCGCCGTCGGTGGTTTTCCACAAAACGTTTGGCGCGCCCGCCGCGTAACCGACGTTCTCGTTAATCATCTGAATGCGCATCACCATGTTCAGGAAGGTCGGCGCGTTGACGGTCGCTTCTTCCAGCGTTTCGCCGCCGTCCTCGGTGTATTTCATCCGGCCGTGAATGTTGGCCATGCACAGGAACAGACAACCGGGGAATTCATGCTGTTCGATGCATTCCTCGTCGATCTTGAAGCCCGCGAAGACCGCATTGTCCGGCCCGGCGGCGTCGGCGGCCATGAAAATGTCGAACATGTCCAGCATGTCGCAGCCGCTGATCAGATCCATGTTGATCGAATAGATGGTGCTCCAGTGCAGACCGCCGTCTTCGCTCTTCCAGGCGGTATCGATATTCAAACCGCTGGTCTGGTGCACGCCGATGGAATACAGGTTGTCCATGTCGCCCACGCCCAGCGCCATGATCGCGGCGTTGCTCAGGCCGGGCGTGCCGCCCAGGCCGTACAGTTTTTCCCACTCGCCGTACTCGGCCGTCGCGGTCGCCGCCATGAATGCGATCAAGGCGATCATCAAGATGAACAGTATCGATTTACGCATGTCAACTTCTCCTTGGCCGCCAGAGGCCAATAATCTTCGCCGGTACAATCCACGACGGATCTCCGTCGTCGCAGAGGACGAATTGTAAGGTGAGCGGCAAGAATGGTCAAACGGTTCGCATACTCAATAACGATACAGCAACGCCAGGCGGTAGGTCGGACCGCTGGCGACGTTGCGCCCGCTGAGCGGAATGAGCGTCAGAAATTCCAGCGCCCAATGCTGGGCGAAAAACACGCCCAGATTGACGTTGCCGGTCAGCCGATCGTATTCCGGTCCCTGGTAGAAGAAATTCCATTCGGCGTCGTCTTCGGCCTCGCCGGCGGCCGTTTCGCCGTTGAGGCGCGCTCCGCCGAACACGATGCTGTAGGCGAAGTTGACTTCCGCGCCGTAAATCCACACGTTCGCCGGATCTTCCAAGCGCAGCCGATACCCGCCGTCGATGCCCGCAGTAAACAACGAAAAGCGCACCGCGGCCAGCAAGCGGCCGTCGAAATCGATTTGGCCGTCGCCCGCGGGCAGGTCTTTGTCCTTGTCGTAGAAGAACGGCATTTTGACGCCGCCGGCCAGCGACAACGCCGCGCGATTGCCGCCCAGCGCCATCCACTGCACGCCCAGGTTGATGTCGCGCAGCGCCCAATTGGTTTCGTCCACGCCGTCGGCGGTCAGATGCTGCCAACCCATGATCAAATTGACGTCGATTTCGATCGTCTCGGTTACGCCCACGGCCAGTTCGCCGAAGCCGGCGACGTCGCGGTAATACATTTCATCGCCGTAATCCTGTAATTCGCCGTCATCGTCGCGGAACGCCTTGGAAGTGAAATAGTGCACGCCGAAACGGCCGAGAAACTGGCTTTCGGGCATGGTGAACGCGTCGGCCCACGCCCCGGTCGTCCACAGCAACAACAGCAGCGCCGCCATACAACCGATCATCGCTTTACGCATCGTTTTCATCCCATCTATCGTTTGTGCGTCAAATGACTTGAAGTTCAAGGCAAGAACAGGTCCGCAATTTCCAGAATCAACACCAGCGTCTTTTTGAGGCCGTCGTGCCCCGGTTCGGCGTACATCGCGCCCAGGTCGAACGTAAGGAACGACCAGTCGGGAATCAGCCGCGGCCAGCCGAGCGCCGCCAGCAGCTCGTTGAAGTACGACAGGTGGAACGGATCGACCGTTTCCGGATCCGGATCGTACTCGGTGTAATCCAGCAGGCTGCCGCGCAACTCCTCGGCGATGTACAGCACCGCCGCGACGATTTTCATATCGCTGTCGTCCAACACGCCCAGGCCCGGAATGCGGTACGGCTCGCCCTCACTGTATTGATGATCGCCGTTGAGATCCTCATAGGCCAGGATGTCCGGCGTCTGGTCGTCCGTGTCGGCCCGGATCGCCTCGAAACCCTCGATCAACTCGTCGCAGGCCAGCGCCAGGTGCAGACCGGCCAATTGGAACTGCTCGACGTTCTCGGTCGGCAGCGTCAGCAGATTCGGGTACTGCGGATCGGTCAGCATGTACAGCAGAATATCGACCAGATCGCCCAGCGCTTCCATCAAGTCGCCGTCCCAATCGATTTCCACGATCGACCAGGCCATCGATAAATCCAGATCCAGCGAAATGGCCGCCAGATGTTCGAATAGACCCAGCATCGCCAGCGACGGCGCCTGGAAAGCGTGCAGCTCGGCATCGTCGAAATGACCGTACACTTCGTCGAGCATCTCGAAGCGGATGATCAACGGAATCCACAGTTCCTCTTCCTGCTCGAACTCGCAGCCCAACGACAGGCACTTTTGCGCCACCAGCCGCTGCTCGGTGGTCGTGGTGAACAGGATGCCCTCCAACGCCTGATCCAGGAAGTTGTCGAGTAGATTGTCCGGATCGTCGTCCTTCACCGGGCTGCCGTAATCGAGAATCGTCTCGATGTAATCGACCATCACGCTGACGAAATCGAGGATGTGCAGTTCGTGGCCGATCACCAGACCGTACAGCGCGTCGTGATTTTCCGGAGCCGCTTCCGCCGCGGCGAAAAAGTGCAGGTTCGCGCGGTCGCCGTCGCCGTAGTGCAGCCACAGCTTGCCCTGCTCGATTTCCTCGGCGGGATCGACCGTGTCGTCGTCGAGCGTATCGTCGTCGTCGTCGATGGTGTCGTCGTCGGGCGTGGCGTCGTCGTCATCGTCGTCATCGTCGCTCGTATCGTCGTCGTCATGATGATCGATGTCCGCATCGTCGTCATCGTCGCCGCAGGTGCACCCCGCCGACAACGCCAGCAACAATACCGCCAACAACGAAAAAACGTATCCCGCGCGTAAACGCATGACTTCCTCCACAGACGAATTGAAATATTTTACCAGAGGACGCGCCCGATCACAAACGGCCCATGAAAAAACCGGGACGAATCGGCGCGATGACCGACCCTCTCCCCTTGAGCGGCCGCCATGCCGCAATCCGGAAACGGCTCTCCATTTTTATCAACGTACCAAGCCGTTAAAAACGAAGGTCGACGAAACCGTGCTTTTCGTCGACCACGCGAACTATAAGGTTGGCTGGGATGGGGATGACCTTGAAAAGTCTAGGTATTTAACCAAAAGGCCAAAAGCGGTATACCCTTTTCGCAGCAGACCCCCAACAGTTGCCGGGAAACAAAGCGCATCCCCATCCAACCGTATTTTCTTCTCTCCAGTAAAATTATAACAAGAATTTATGGTTTGTCGAAGGGAAATCTTAACCCGGAAAGTGTTAAAAGACTAATAAGCAGCACTGCAGTTATAAACAGATAACGTCTTTCCTTCTTCATGGCATCCTCCTATTGTTTGTTCACCTTCTTTAGATGAAAGTCTACATACACCTGATTGTCCGAATCTTCAGCAAAAGCCCAAAAATAATAGTCATCTTCAAGTAACTGTAGAAGGTAATTTTGCAGGCGCTCAAACGATTTTTCGTAATGGCCGTAATGTCGCTCACAAAACAACCATACTTCATTACTGGCACACATTGAAATATCGTAGCACTGGTCGTTCGCGCTTTCATAACCATACTCTAAATAGTTTTCCGGCAGCGGCGGCTGCGGCTTCTCGATTTGCGTCCAGACGCCATCGGAATACCGCAATAGTAGCGTACTGGTGTAAACCGGCGAATAGTAACTGACATGCACCACGACCGTCGCCCAACCGTGCTGCGCATCGGCGAAGTCCCAATCCAGATTGATGCGAAAATCGCCCTGTCCGCCCTCATAAACGATCTGGGTTTTATCCCAGTCCGCGCCGTCCCAATGCGTGAAAACCAGCGGTGAATAACCGCCATAGGTCATCGCCACCCAGATGTCGTCCAACGCATTGTATTGAATGCCGGCAATGTACAACGGCAAAATGTCCGGGGAAAACTGTTCATACACCGGATGATCGTCGAGGCAGACGATGGTTTCGGTTTCGCTGCCGTTCCAGTGCGCCAGGCAGTGGTCGTTCTCCACCGCGACTGCGTCGTCCGGCCCGATTAAATCGTATTCAGCAATAGGCAAATCAAGCCACTGTTCACCGGTATATTTAAATTCACGGAAGAATCCCAGATCCCGCCTATAAAAAACAAAAGGGAAATCCGAAAAATATGTTTTCTCTTTGCTATATAGGTGCCCGATTTGTTCAAGCACTCCGTTCTCCAACCGATAAATGTCACCAATACCTCCCTTTTTCAGAAAAAAGGTGTTTTCATCCAGGGCAAAGCATCGATCGAAATGCTCCTGTTCCGTTTTCTGCCAGGCGTCGCCGGTCAGCAGGAAAACCTTTTCTCCGCACAGAATGCCGAGCCGCTGACCATCG
>CALBTQ010000799.1 GCA_937967875.1 uncultured Pseudomonadota bacterium | reverse complement strand
CGTCCAGTAGTGGCACGCCGACGATCGCTTTCCCCGAAGGGGAAAGGAGGGCGGCCTCGCCGCGCTCGACACGCAAAAACCACGTTTCACCGTCCACCTTTTCGGAGACGATGTGAGGGCAGGCGGGAATGCTTGTTGCCATGTCGCCCGGCGCGATGCTCCGGTAGTTGCCCGCCACGGTGCGTTTGTAGGCGGATAGGTGTCTTGCCAGGTTGATGTCCGTCAGCGATCCGGCCGGACCCATCCAGCCTTTGTTTCCAAGCCGCGCCATGTTGGATTCATCGACGATCATGGATGCGGCCTTTTCAATTCCAGGTCGGAAAGGTGAAGCACGAGCAGATATTTTCCGCGGTTCGTGCGTCCTTCCAGAAACGCCCGATGGGGCGTGCCGTTGCGTTCAAACACGAGCGGATCGCGCCCTTTGGGTCCCGCGCCGATGGACACGAGGGCGTCTTTCTTTTCGAGCAAGAACGCCATCCGCAGCAGAAAGTCGAAGGTCAGGCTGTCGGTGTGTGCGACTTGGTATTTGCGGGTGATCGTGAACCGGCGGATGACCTCCTCGCGGGTGAAAAACCGGTCGGTCCAGCGTAGCGGCATGTCCTCGCCGATGTTGGCCGCCACATCGACCGGAGTTCGCCGCTCTTTTTCCACGCCGTCCGGTCCGTAAACGACTTCCAGCACCGTGGCCGCATACAGGGGCGCACCCGCCCGATCGACCCATACTCGGTCGCAGGGACCGGCAACGCGCCCGGCGCACGCCATGTCGATCTCCGGATCGGCGTCGATCAGGGCGCGGGCCATGGCATCGTTATCCGTATATCGGCGCCGCAGGGCGGTTTCGCCGCGATCGATCGGGTTTTTAATGAGGCGCGTAAAACGAGCGGCGCCGTTATCCGGTGCGCGAAAATCCGGCCCGGCCAGGCGCGGCGGCGGCGCCAGGTAAACCAGCCCGTCGCGCCCCGGCGCGTCTTCCAGTCGCATTCTACGAATCATTGTTGCCTCACACCGGCTCGAACCCGAGGTCGTCGTATTCAAGGTCGTCATCGTCCTCTTCGAAAACGATCTGACGATCGCGGCCGATGAACTCGAACCGAGCCGGCTTCGTCGCCAGCAGAAAAACGCCGTGTTCGTTGGTCAGGAAAAAGCCCGCATTGGGCGCATGATAAATGTCGCCGTGCGCCAGCGACGTTGCCAGGGCAGCGTCCAGGCCGGATGCGGCTACCTCGTAGACGGCGGTGACCACGCCTTCCAGCAATGCCTCGGCCGGGACCGGCCCGGTCAATTCGCCGGGACCGTCCGAAACGGCGATGGCGCCGCCTGCGGGTTGCCACCGCTCGTCCACGCACGACCGGTCTTCCCGCGCCACCACATCGCCTTTTTCGTCCAGATACATCCCCGCGGTCGATCCCGGACCCAGTACGTGCCGCCCGTCGCGGGTCAATAGCACGGATGCGCACTCACGCCCTTGCGCGTCCAGCCCAATACGGCGTGTTGAGCCATACAGCCGGGAGCGCCCCACCCGATGAAGGGCGATCTGCAAGATGTTTCCCTGGAACGCGATATCGATTTTCCGGCTCACTTGCGCCTCCGGCCTCTCGTCTTTCAGGTGTGCATGAAAGCGGGATTTTCGCCGGAAGTCGAGGCATTTCTCGCCGGAGAAAATCTTCGCTGCTTCGCAAGAATTCCCTTTATTTCCCCGCACACCGAAGCGATGTGTTGGCCCACAGTATCCGGTCGAACGACCGCGACCACACGAGGAGAGAACCATGACCATCACGATCAAAGAGGCCGCCGAGCAGTACCTGGCCCACCTGAAGGACCTCGGCAAGAACGAGCGTACGATCATCACGTATGGGCGCCACCTGGACCTGGCCG
>CALBTQ010000798.1 GCA_937967875.1 uncultured Pseudomonadota bacterium | reverse complement strand
GGCGACCTCCGAGATCTACACTCTTTCCCTACACGACGCTCTTCCGATCTGAGGAATCATCCTCTTAAAATGAAAACGCGGATGCGACCCGCGCCGTCATCCGCGCATTTGTGTAGGTGTCGTCGTCAGCCTTTAACGGCGATGTTGAGCAATTTTGCCGGCACGAAGATCTTCTTGACGACCTGCTTGCCTTCGATCTGCTTCATCACCGCATCGATAGTTTGCGCCTTGGCCCAAGCCGTTTCCTCGTCGACATCCACCGGCATCAGCTCGCGGCCGCGCAGCTTGCCGTTGACCATGAACACGAACTCGACTTCCTCGACGGCGCAATATTCTTCTTTATACTCGGGCCAGCCCGCCTCGGCGATCATGTCCTTGCCGCCCATGATCTCATAGAGCTCGTGCGTGATGTGCGGGGCCAACGGGTGCAGCAACTTCAACAGGATTTCCAATGCCTCGCGTTTTTGCGTCGGCCACTTGTAGAGTTCGTTGGTCAACTCCATCAGCGCGGCGATGGCCGTGTTGTAGCGCAGGTTTTCGTAATCGGCCGACACCTTCTTAATCGTCCGGTGCAACGGGCCCAGTTCGTTCATGCCGGCGGGCGGTTCGTCGGAAATCTCGTTTTCGCCCACCAGGCGCCACACGCGCTCCAAGAACCGGCGCACGCCGATGATGCCCGTGTCGCGGAAGTCGCCGCCCTCGTGGAACGGCCCCAGGAACATCAGATAGGTGCGGAAGGTATCCGCGCCGTACTCGTTGAGGTACTGGTCGGGATTGACCACGTTGCCCTTGGACTTGCTCATTTTCGCGCCGTCGCGAATGAGCAGGCCGTGTGCGCGAAACTTCTTGAAGGGTTCCTCGAAATCGATGATCCCCATGTCCTTGAAAGCCATGGTGATAAAACGTGTGTACATCAGGTGCAGCACGGCGTGTTCGTTGCCGCCGATGTACATATCCAACGGCAGCCACTTGGCGACAAGGTCTTTGTCGAAAGCCTGGGTTTCGTCGTTGGCGCTGATGTAACGGAAGAAGTACCAGGCGCTATCGAGGAAGTTGTCCATCACGTCGCAATCGCGCTTGGCCGGTCCGCCGCAGGACGGGCACGTGACGTTGACGAATTCCGCAACCGTTTCCAACGGACTGGCGCCGGTGCCCAGCGGTTTGAAATTTTCCATGTAGGGCAACTGCACGGGCAGTTGGTCATCGGGAACGGGCACGATGCCGCATTTCTCGCAGTGGATGACCGGGACCGGCGGGCCCCAATACCGCTGGCGCGAGATGCCCCAGTCGCGCAGGCGGTAGTTGATCGTATGCCGGCCGGTTCCCTTTTCGGCCAGCCAATCGGTGACCTTCTGAATCGCGTCGAGGCTGGGCGTGCCGTCGAACATGCCGGAGTTGATCAGCACGCCTTCGCCGGTATAGGCCTCGTCAAGTTCGTGCGTGCCGCCGTCGGAGCTGATGACCTCGATGATCGGCAGTTCGAACTTGGTGGCGAATTCGAAGTCGCGCGTGTCGTGCGCGGGGACGGCCATAATCGCGCCGGTGCCGTAACCCATGAGGACGTAATCGCTGATCCAGATGGGAATCTGCTTGTCGTTGACCGGATTGATCGCGTAAGCGCCGATGAACACACCGGTCTTTTCACGCTCTTCGGTTTCGCGTTCGATTTCGCTGACGCCGGCGGTTTTCCGGATGTACTCATCCACCGCCGCTTTCTTCTCGGGGGTGGTCAGTTCGGCCACCAGCGGATGCTCGGGCGCCATAACCATGTAGGTCGCGCCGAACAACGTGTCGGGGCGCGTGGTGAACACTTCCAGCGTCTGGTCGATGCCGGCCAGTTGGAAGGTGATGTTCGCGCCGGTCGAACGGCCGATCCACCGTCGCTGCGCGTGCTTGGTGATCTCGGACCAGTCGATCCACTCCAGGTTGTCCAGCAGCCGTTGCGCATACTTGGTGATGCGGAAGTACCACTGCGCCATCTTCTTTTTAGTCACCGGGCTGTCGCAACGCTCGCAGAAGCCGCCGGCCACCTGCTCGTTGGACAGCACCGTCAAGCAGCTCGGGCACCAATTGACCATGCCGGTTTCGCGGTAAGCCAGACCGGCCTTGAGCAATTGCAGGAAGATCCACTGCGTCCACTTGTAATAGGAGGGCTCGGTCGTGTTGACCTGGTGCGCCCAATCGAACATCGCGCCGAGGCGTTTAAGCTGATTTTCTTTGAAATTCTCGACGTTTTTCGGAATCAGATCCCACGGGTGGGAACCGGTTTTCAGCGCGTAGTTTTCCGAATGAATGCCGAAGGCGTCAAAGCCCATCGGCTCAAAAACATCATAGCCCTGCCCTTTGCGAAAACGACCGTGGATGTCCGCACCGATAAAGGCAAAACAATTGCCCACGTGCAGCCCTTCGGCCGAGGGATAGGGGAACATCATCAGGTTGTAAAACGGCTTGGCCGCCTGCTTCAGATCCAGGTTGTATGTGCGCTCGACGCTCCACTTGTCCTGCCACTTTCGCTCGATTTTCAAATGGTCATATTTCTCCATGTGCCCACTCTCCAGATCGGAAGAGCGTCGTGTAGGGAACGAGTGTAGCTCTCGGTGGTCGCCGGATC
>CALBTQ010000797.1 GCA_937967875.1 uncultured Pseudomonadota bacterium | reverse complement strand
ACCACCGAGATCTACACTCTTTCCCTACACGACGCTCTTCCGATCTTTCTGGGCCACGGCTGCATTGCGCAAACCCGAAAGGCAAGCCAAAGGCAAGGATTTCAAATCCAAGATGTTCGGTTGGATGCTGCCCAAGGGGCGCAACAAGACCAAGCTGTCGCAAATGAACATGGCCGGCCTGGGCACGTCCATGATGAAAGACCTGATGAAAAAGAAGAACGCGCCGTCGTTGGACCAGCTTTTCGACATCGCCGGTCAACTGGGCGTGCAGATCAAAGTATGCGAAATGTCGATGGACCTGATGGGGTTCAAGCGTGAGGAAATCATCGATTACCCCAACATCGACTTCTGCGGCGTCGCCACCTTCCTGGCCGAAGCCAAAAATTCCAGCATCCAACTGTTCATCTAACGAAGGAGAAAAAGATGTCGGACATCGCGGTCGCCAAAATTCTGGACCTCAAAGGTCTTCCCTGCCCCATGCCGGTGGTTAAAATGAGTCAGGAGATCGGTTCGGTGCAGGTTGGGGAAGTGATTGAAGTGCACACCACCGATCCGGGTTCGTTGTCGGACTTCCCGGCGTGGGCGTCCACGGCCGGGCAGGAAGTGCTCACCTCCGAACAGAACAACGGCGTGATCAAGATTTTCGTTAAACGGCTCGTCTAACCGAAGGTTCGATCATGGTGGACAAAATTTTCTATTTCATCATGGTGCCGATGGTGTACCTGGCCTTCGCCTGGTGCGCCGTCGGAATCATGTGGAAGGTCGTCAGCATCCTGCGCCTGCCGAAACAGACGCACACCTTGAAAATCTTCCCGGAGAAATCGGCGGCCGGTTTGCGCGCGACGATCGAAGCCTTCACCATGCCCTCGGTGCGCCGCCATCAACCGGTGCTGTGGTTTTTCCTCGGCGTGTTTCACCTGGGCATTCTCGGGTTGATTCTCAGCCACCTGGATCTGCTGCCGCAGATCAACCTCGTGTCGGCCGAATCCAAGCACATGCTCGGCAATGGCGCGATCGGCGTAGCGGTGACCGTCTCGGTGCTGTACTTTCTGCTGCGCCGCTTCCGCACGCCGATCCGTGAGATTTCCGTGCCGGCCGATTACCTGATTCTGTTCCTGCTGTTTTTGATCTTCATCACCGGCGATACGATCAGTTGGGCCAATTCCTGGAATCCGGACGGCTTCGTGCTGACCAAACAGGATTTCGGCGCCTACCTCAACAGCCTGGTGCATTTCACCTTCACCAATCCGCGCGACCTGCTGACCGGTTCGCACTACGTGGTGATCGTGATTCACGTGCTGCTGGCCAATCTGCTGCTGCTTGCACTGCCGTTCAGCAAAATCATGCACACGTTCTTCGCCGTGCCGCTCAACCGGCTGAGGAGGGTTTGATCATGGACGAAACGCGCAAACAGGAATTGATCAAAACGCTCTCGTCGCGGCTGAATCAGGCGATGCGCATGTACCTGGACAACTGCACGCGCTGCGGCACATGCATCGAAGCCTGCCATGCCTACGCCTCGGAGCCGGACATCAAATACTCGCCGGTCGGCCGGGCGCAGAACATCCGCCGCTTGTATGAAAAATATTTCAAAGGCGCCGGCAAGCTCGCGCCGTGGCTGAGCGAGGCGATCGAATTCGACGACGCCGTGATGAAGAAAGTCTACGACACGGCCTACACCTGCACCGGCTGCCGACGCTGCGTCACCTATTGCCCCTTCGGCATCGACACGCAGCAGATTCAATCGCTGGCCAAGCAATTGCTGATCGTCGCCGACATGGAGCCCAAGGTGCTCTCGATGCTCGCGGACATGTCCATCGCCAAGGGCAAGAACATCGATAAAACCAAAGGCTCGTTCGCCACGGCGGTATCCAACCTCGAGACCGAGGTGCTCGAACGCTGGCGCAGCGAAGCCGGCGCCAAGGCCGTGCCGTTGGACGTGCAGGACGCCAATGTGCTCTACATCGCGCTGGCCGGCAAGCACTCGATTATCCCCGCTGCATCGATCATGAACGCCGCGAAGGAGAAGTGGTCGCTGTCGTACTTCGAGGCGGTGAACTTCGGCGCGTTCGTCGGCAATCCGCAGAAGACCAAGGAAATCGCCGACCGCATCATCCAGGAAGCGACGCGGTTGAATGTGAAGGAAGTGGTCATCTGCGAATGCGGCACCGCCTACCGCGTGATGAAGTACATGACCGGCGAACATCCGTTCAAGGTGATTTCGTTCATCGAGTTGATCGCCCGTTACCTCCAGGAAGGCCGCATCAAGCTCGACAAAGCCAAACTGCAGGGGCGGAAGGTCACCTACCACGACCCGTGCCAGTTGGCGCGCAACGGCGGCGTGTACGAGGAGCCGCGCTATATCCTGAGCCACCTGACCGACGATTTCGTCGAGATGACGCCCACGCGCGAGGACAACTGGTGTTGCGGCGGCGGCGGCGGATTGGTCGCGATGGGCGAGAAGGACTTCCGCATGAAGTCGGCCAAGGTGAAGGTCGATCAGTTCACCGCCACCGGCGCGCAGGTGCTGTCCACCGCCTGCGAAAACTGCCACACGCAGCTATCGGACCTGAGCGAGCATTACAAAACCGGCGTGAAGGTCGAGTATCTTTCCGACCTGGTGTCCAAAGCGCTCGTGCAGGAATAATCGGGTTTCCACAGCATCCCCCTTCGCCGTCGGGCGCAGGGGGATGATTTTGTCGACCGACGATCTAGACCGCGTCGATCTCGACGGCCACGTCGGCCAAGCCCAATTCCGTCAGCGTCGCTTTTGTCGGTTTGGCGGTTTGTGGATCCCAGCCCATGCCGTTGAGGAAATCTTCGCCGAGGCGTTTCATGTCCAGCGTCACGCCTTTCATCGGCCCGGTCTGCAACGGCTCCTCGCCGGTGGCGCGGGCGGGCAGCTTGTAATCCTGCAGCGGGCGGATGCCGTGCTTGAAGTTGAAGGCCTGACGCAACGCCTGAATGCGCGCGCCGACCTGCAAGTAATGCTCGGGCGGATGATCCCACCCGCCGGCCGCGTTGAGGTAACCGATCAGCGGCAGGTTGCCGCCCAGTTGCACACCGAACAAACAACCACCCGCCGCATTGACCAACTGCATGTACTTGCTCGCCGCCGCCTGCAAAATCCACTTGTCGGTCGGATCGTATTTCGCTTTGACCAACGACAGGTGCTTGGTCTTGGGCAAGCCCGGAAAGATGCGATGCAGCGCGAACAGATCGATCCACTGGTAGCCGTGGTTGGTGTGTCGGCCCGGCGTCGGCTCCAGCGAATAGCTGACCGCGAAACCGGGATCGAAGCGCGAATCGTGCATCGGCAGTTCCTGCCCGCCCGCGTGCATGGCGAAGCGGCCGGCGTTGTTGCCGATGCGCTGCGCGGCCAGCTTCACGCCGTCGGCCAGCAGATCGCCGATGCCCTCGCGCGCGACCATCTTTTTCATCAACGCGACGACCGCCTCGGCGTTGCCCCACTTCAGGTCGAGACCGTCGACATCCTCGCTTTTCAAAATGCCCTGCTCCAGACACTCGATGGTGAAGGCCGCCGCCGCGCCGGCGCTGATGGTGTCCATGCCCGCGCGATTGAGCATATCGTTGATCGTAAACAGCGCTTCGATGTCGTTGCTGAGCAGCAGCGAACCGAAGGCGGCGGTGGTTTCGTACTCGGGCTTGTGGCTTTTGCCGCCGCCCTTGAGCGAGACCTCGCCGCCGCAACCCAGCGGGCAGGAATAGCATTTGTACTTCTTGGTCTCGCGGTCGATGATCTTCTGCGGGTCCAGCTTCTTCGCGTGCGAGCCGATGGGAAAATCTTTCGTGCCCGAGCCGGTCCAGTTTTTCACCGGCGAGTCGCCGTTTTCCGACGACAGCACGTTCGAGCTGATCGTGCCGAATTTTTTCATCACCGAGCGGAACAGTTCCGGCGCAACCGCCATCGCCACCGGCGAAATGCGGAACATCCTACCGAACATGCGCAACATCCCGGCCGACAGCACCTTCTCCAAGCCGGTGCCCTTGCCGAACCACTTCATGAATTTTTTATTCAGACTTTTGATCTGCTCGGGGGCCGCCCCGCGCACCGGCGTCTTGCCGCCCAGGACCACGCCCTTGAGCCGCTTGCTGCCCATCACCGCGCCCAGGCCCGAGCGCGCCGCGATGCGCCCGCCGTCGTTGACGATGCCCGCGATCAGGCTGAGCTTCTCGCCGGCCGGGCCGATGACCACCGCTTTGGCTTTACCGTCGCCGCACTCCTCGACCATCAGCCGTTCGCTCTCGATCGCGTCCACCCCCCACAGGTGCCCGAGATCGGAAGAGCGTCGTGTAGGGAAAGAGTGTAGATCTCGGTGG
>CALBTQ010000796.1 GCA_937967875.1 uncultured Pseudomonadota bacterium | reverse complement strand
GGATGGGCCGCTACCACGGCTATCTCGAACCGCACGACATCGTCGATGACGACACCGGCGACGACGACACGATCGACGACGATACGATCGACGACGATGCGACCGACGACGATGCGACCGATGACGACGATTCGATCCTCGCCGGTGATGATGACGATGATGATAATGACGACGATGACGGCGGCTGCGCCTGCTGATTCATCTCGCGTCGAAATAGGCCCGTTAGCAAAAAAAAAGTCCACCGAGAATATTCCCGGCGGACTTGCTTACCTGATCGTTAGTGAAAATTATTCGGCGAAATAGTGGCAGTCGAGGCAATCGTCGGCGGTGTATTCGCCGGCATGCGGATCCATGTCGCCGACGTGGCAGTCGGTGCAATCCTGCCCGAAGTCCTGATGGTCGATCTGCAGCGGATCGATGTCATCGTCGTCATCATCGTCGTCATCGTCGTCATCGTCATCGGCGACATCGTCGTCGTCATCGTCATCGTCATCGTCATCGTCGTCGTCACCGCAGGCGATCACAACCTGAATGGCGAAAGCCAACATCAAAACCAAAAGAAGCATCAACCATTTCTGTTTCATTAATTTATACTCCTTCCCGATCGGTTGAGTAACCAGAGTTGGACAATGGTTTCAATAAGCCGTCGATTAGTCAAGCGGAATGTTATCGCATTGACCGCATGCGCCGGGTTGATTAGCGTATAGAGGCATCTGCAACGGGAGGGACGATATGCGCACGCGGGCGCTTTGGCTGATTTTATTGGCCGTTTTGTTGTTTGTGGTCGCTTGCGGCGACGACGATGACGATAACGACGACGACGACGACGCGACGGACGACGATTCCGCGGACGACGACGACGATACCGACGACGACGACGCCACGCCCGGCGACGACGACGACGATACCGGCGACGACGACACGACGATCGAGGATCTGCCGCAGTGGCTGCGCGACCGGCCGTACCTGCAAAACCGCATGGAATGGCGGCAGGACATCGACATGTCCGCGCCGCTGTGGCCGCGCAAACTCGGCGCGATCGGCGTGGGCAACGGGCGCGTGTTCGGCATCCTGGGCAATCAATACCCGCTGGCCTCGTGGCACAACCTCGGCGGACCGAACTACCAGAAAAACGACAAGTGGTTCACCGACAAAGAGCCGTGGCTGGCCGGTCCCGACGGCTACATTCAGCCGACGCAACAATCGATAAGCCGCGTGCGCAACGCCCCGATCGTCATCACGACAGCCGACAACGGCCTGTTGGAATGGACCGGCGTCAGCTTCGCGCCCAAATATTCCGCCGACACGCTGACCGAACAGGCGCTGATCAACGTGTGGATCGTCCGCAACCTCGGTGAGCAAGTCGTCTCCGGCTTGAATTTCGTGCTCGACTCGAACTTCGGCGAAATGGACGACGGCGTCTTCGCCGAGCCGGATTACGAATCGCGCACGCTCAACGCCCGGCCGTTGGAACTGACCGCGACGACCGGCGGCGCCTTCAACGATATGTACGTGCCCCTGGGCGATCTGGCGCCGGGTGAGGAGATCGTCTTCACGCTGCCCTTTGCGTTTTGCGAGCAGGGCGAGCACGCCGAGGATGTGTTCACCGCCGTCACCGACGCCGGCGTCGACGCGCTGCTGGAAGCCACCGTCGCCTGGTGGGAGCAGTGGCGCTCGCGCATGCTCACGATCGATTCGCCCGACGCGAAGTTCAACGATCTGCTGCCCAGCCTCGCCTATGCGATCAAGGTCAACCAGGCCGTCAGCGGCGGCGTCGCGCAAATGAGTCAGTATTCGCTGATGTGGCTGCGCGACACCTACGGCCCGGCCTTGTTCTATCCGCTCATCGGCCTGAACGACGATTTCCGCGACATGCTCGATTACATGTTCGCTGCGGTGGTCGTCCGCGGCAACATCTCCAACGCCATCCCGCTGGACGTGGATGTTTCCGACCCGCCGGCGCAGCCGGATTGGGAGAACCTGCCCACGCTGCATGGCCATCAGCGCTGCGAAAGCCCCAGCCACATTCCGCTCGAATACGAAAAGTACTATCGCATGACCGGCGATCTCGACCGGCTGGAAGAGGTTTACGGCATGCTTAAACATTCGCTGGTGCATCAGGTGATCATCGACGATTGCCTGCAATATTTTTCCGCCGATGAAACCTTTGAGGACGTCATGCAGGCCGCCTTCGGCTTCTGGCTGTTGCACGAGCCGGACACCGAATGGTACAGCGCGTATTCCTCGTACTTCATGATCCGCGCCGCGACCTTCATGGGCGAACTGGCCGGTCTGCTGGGCTACACGGACGATCAAACGTTGTTCACGCAGATGGTCGACGATTTCAAGACCTGCCTGGAAAACGACTACTGGATGGAAGACGAGCAAATGTACGCGATCATGCTCGACACCGCCACGATGGACCCGTGGGACCAGCCCTACGAGGACATCAGCGCCATTCCGATCTGGCTCGACGCGCTGCCGCTGGACGATCCGCACGTGGTGGCGAATTTCGCAACGCTGGTCGAACGCCTCGGCCGCGAGAACGGCACGGCGGTCACGCCCATGCATCCGATTTACAACATGATCTTTCCGCACGTGAACGACGGCGTGCAAAGCGGAATGAGTCATGGTTATTATTTGATAAATCTCGTGAAGATGTTCCACCCGCAGGCCGACGCGGCCTTCGCCATGTGGGAACAGTTCTTCACTCCCGCCGGCTTTACCGACGAGGCGCTGGTTACCGACGATTACGGGCATCTGTCGATTCTGCGCGAGCCCTTCGGTTTCGTCAGCGACGTGTCCGCACGCTTCCGCAGTTGGGAATCGGGCATCATGGGCCACGCCTACCTGTACTACCTGACCGGCGTGGAGGTCGACGTGCCCGGCGAAGAGGTGCGCCTCGCGCCGCATCTGCCGCCCGACTGGCCGTACGTCGCGCTCGACGGTCTGGCCTTCGGCGACGGCCGCTTCGCGTTGCGCGTCGAGGAGCCCGATCGCGGCGGGCGGACCATCACCCTGACGACCGATGCGCAGGCGGCCTTTACGCTGCACCTGACCGTGCCGCTGGACGGCGCGGTGTCGGGCGTGTCGGTCGACGGCACGCCTTTGGCCGGCGGCGCGTACGAAGCGCAGGTCAACGATTACGGCCGCACCGTGGTGACGCTCATGCCGCTGGAAATCGCGGCGAACGATGAAGTGATTGTGGAAGTGACGCTCGCGCGCTAGGAGACCGACGTGGCCCGAAACCTGTTTGATCGACGCGTGTTGCTGGTGACCGGCAAGGGCGGGGTGGGCAAAACCACCGTCGCCACGGCGCTGGCCCTGGCCGCGCGCGAACGCGGCCTGCGCGTGATGCTCGTGCAGTTGGGCAACGTCGACAACGTCGGTCCGATTTTCGGCCGGCCGCTGGCGCCCTATGAGATCGTCGAGCTGGAAGCGGGATTGTTTACGCTGCGCATCGAGCCGTATCTGGCGCTGCACGAATACCTGCTGGGCGCGATCAAGGTGCGCATGGTCGTCGATTGGTTTTTGGAAAATCGGATCATCCAATACCTCACCCAGGCCGCGCCGGGTTGGCGCGAGCTGATCACCGTCGGCAAGATCTGGCACCTGGAGCAGATGACCGTTGGCTACCAGCAACGGCCCAAGTACGATCTGATCGTCGTCGACGCGCCGGCCACCGGCCACGGCATCAGCTTTTTACGCGTGCCGCAAATCATCCTCAACACGCTGCGCTTCGGGCCGATCCGCCACCACACGCTCAACGTGCGCAAGCTGCTGCTCGATCCGGCGCGCACGCTGCTGCTGGGCGTGACCTTGCCCGAGGAAATGGCGGTCAACGAGGTCTTGGACATTCACGCCGCCGCCAAGGACTCGCTGCAGATTCCCTACGGCGCGACGATCGTCAACGCCTTCACCACGCCGCTGGCCGACCGCGCCACCGCGCCCTACGTCGAACAACTGCTGGCCGACACGGCCGCGATGAACGCGCTGGGCAAGGCGCTGCCCGGCGGCAAGGAGCCGTTGCTCGCGGCCAAGGAAACGCGCGAGACGCGTCACGCGTTGTCGCAGCACTACCGCGATCTGATTCGGCGACGCATCGGCGGTTCGGTGCTCACCGTGCCGCACCTGGCCGGCGCGCGGCTGGATCGCGAATCGATGGCGCTGGTCGCCCGGTCGCTCGACGAGCAGATTCCACGGGGGAAATCATGAGCGCGCGCCTGCCGGAAATCGCGGACAAACGCATCGTCGTGTGCGTCGGCAGCGGCGGCGTAGGCAAGACGACCATCGCGGCCACGCTGGCGACGCAGGCGGCCATCGCGGGGAAAAAGACCCTCGTGCTGACCATCGATCCGGCGCGGCGGCTGGCCAACAGCCTGGGGTTGGTCGAGTTGGACAACACCGAAACGCGCATCGAGTCGGCGATCTTCACGCAGGCGGGCGTCGAGCCCCGGGGCGAGCTGTGGGGCATGATGCTCGACGTCAAGCGCACCTTCGACGAGCTGATCTATCGCATCGCGCCCAACAAGGACGCGGCCGAGCGCATCCTGGACAACCACTATTATCAGAACCTTTCCGACGCGCTCGCCGGCAGCCAGGAATACATGGCGATGGAGAAGCTCTACGAGGTGCAGGCCGAGCGCGATTACGAAGTGATCGTCGTGGACACGCCGCCGACCAAGCACGCGCTGGATTTTCTCGAAGCGCCCAAGCGCATGGCCGATTTCCTCGACGGCAAGGTGATTCAGTGGTTCCTCAAGCCGAGCATGAGGGCGGGGAAGATGGGCATGGCGATGGCCCAGCGCAGCGCGGCAATGGCTTTTAAAATGCTCGAACGCTTCACCGGCTACGAAATGATGGCCGACCTGGCCGAGTTCTTTCTGGCTTTCGACGGCATGTACGACGGATTCAAAACGCGCGCGGCGCACGTGAAGAAGCTGCTGGGCGCGCCGTCGACCGGCTTCGTGCTGGTGACCAGCCCGGCCTATCCGGCCATCGACGAGGCCGCCTTCTTCTACGATCGCCTGACGCGCGAAAAGATGAAGCCCGCCGCCGTGGTTTTCAACCGCGTGCATCAATGGCCGACGCCCGGAGATGAGTACATTGCGGCGGCGAACGCGGCGCGCGAGCGGATCATGGCGCGCTGCAGCAAGTACGCCCCGGCGATCGACGCGCTGGTCGGCAACGCCGTCGACCAGGCTAGAATGACGCGCGACGATGCGGAGGCGATCGATAAATTCCTGCGTCACGGCCGCAAGCAAGTGGGCGTGTATCGCGTGCCGGCGTTCGCCGAGGACGTGCACGATCTGTCGGCGTTGCTGCGCGTCGGCGCTAATCTCGTTTGAAGATCGTTTTGACAATCGATCCCGGGTCACTTACGATGAGATAAAACAATATTGGCGAGGTGTGTAAAGTGAAAATTATCAATCATTTCCTCAGTGTTTTTCTGCTTTGTTTGTTGGTTGCGTTCGGCAGCGGCACGGCCTTGGCTTTCGAACACGATCTGAGCGGACGACCGACCAAGGGCGCGAAAGACGCCCCGATCGAGATCGTCGAATTTTCCGATTACCAATGCGGACACTGCCGCAAGCTGCAGCCGATTCTGCACGAGGTGCTGGGCGAATACGGCGACCTGATCAGCATCACCGTGGTGACGCTGGACATCGTCGGGCCGTATTCGGGCATGATCGCCGAGTTCGCCATGACTGTGTGGGACAAGGCGCCGGACAAATTCTGGGAAGTTCACTACCAGCTTTACCTCGATCAGAACAAGGTCGATCAGGCTTACCTGTTCAACTATGCGAAGAAGCTGGGGCTCGATCCGACATTGGTGGCGGAGAACATTAAAAACAACACGCACCGGCCGCTGCGCAAGAAGAATTTCTATCTGGCCGTCGATGACCTGGAGCTCGAATACACGCCCACGTTGTTCATCAACGGCCAGAAACTGCAGGGCTGCAAGCAGGCCGATACCTACCGGTATTACATCAACCAGGCGCTCAAGGCCAAAAACGTGCCGAGCCCGGTGGCCGACGTGGCCAAACCGACCGAGGAAGCCGCGCCTAAAACGCTGCCCGGTCGCGTGCCGCCGGACATGATTTTCCCTGTACCGGTGGAAAAGCCGCAGGACTCCAAACTCAAGGTGAAGGTCGGACAGAAGGCGCCGGACTTCACGCTGCCCAAGCTCGGCCCGCCGGGAGCGACGCTAAGCCTGTCGGAATACCTGGGCAAGAAGAACGTCGTGTTGTCGTTCGTGCCCGCCGCCTGGACGCCGGCCTGCAGCGCCCAGTGGCCCGAGTACAATGACAACAAGGCCAAGTTCGACGAGCTGAACACGGTGATTATCGGCATTTCGGTCGATAACATCCCGACGTTGTACTCCTGGTCGTTGACCATGGGCATTTTGTGGTTCCCGGTGGCGTCGGACTTCTTCCCGCACGGGAAGGTGGCCCAGACCTACGGCCTGCTGCGCACCAGCGGCGTCTCCGAACGCGCGGTGATCGTGATTGATAAAAAGGGGATAATCCGCTATATCGATGTGCATGACATTAACACGCGACCGGACATCAATGTCCTGTTGGATGAGTTGAAAAAAATTCAATGACTCCCGGATGCTGGGGAGAGGAGGAGCCAAACATGAAAATGGTCAAATGGTTGGGACTGGTCATCATCGCCGTGATGCTCATCGCTCCGCTGGTTTACGCCGAGGAGGAGATGGATCGCGATGAAGCGTGTAAATTACTGGGCAATTGCGGCGACGAGATGGTTTCCGCGGCCGAGAAAATGCGCGCCCAGTGCCAGGATATGATCGCTCTGGCGCAGAAACTGAAGCTCAAGGGCGGTAAGTTGAAGCAGCGCGGCATGGTCTGGGGCGACCAGGCGATGATCGCCGAGGGCGCCGGTCTGATCGAACAGGGTCAGAAGATGGAAGACGAAGCGCGCAAGATGGACGAAGCCTGCAAGATCATCATCGACGAAGGCAAGAAGAAGAAGGAATCGGCGGGCAAGATGCAGACGGAAGGCGCCGATCCGTATCACAATCCGTCGGGCGACCATACTCCGCACTAAGCGCGAAGACATGTCGTTTATAAGGGCGGGCGCATCCCGCCCTTTTCCTTTTAATGCACGCGGCGGTCGCTCTTGACGAACTATGGCGAAGGCGACAACGTGTCGTTTCCCGAGTTGGATTTCCGGAGAGTCGATGAAGCACGTTGACTGGCGCGTTCATGCCGCCTTGTTGTTCGTCCAGGTGATGTTCGGCGCGTTCCACGTGACCGGCAAGGCGGTCCTGGCTTACCTGCCGCCGCTGGGCGTGGCCGGTCTGCGCGTGATGTGCGCCACGCCGTTGTTGTTCGCCACGGCCTGGATGCTGGAAGGCAATCCCTTCCGGATGAAAGGGCGCGAATTGCCGACCCTGGCGCTGCTCGGTTTGCTGGGCGTGTTCGCCAATCAAGTGCTGTTCATCATGGGGCTGAAGTTCACGACCGCGACCAACGCAGGCATCATCATGCCTTCGATTCCCGTGTTCACCGTGGCCATCGCGGCGATCTTCGGCATCGAACGCCTGCGGCTGGTGCAGGTCGGCGGTATTGCGCTGGCCGTGACCGGCGCATTGATTATGCTCAATCCATTGAATTTTTCGCTGAGTCAGGATAAAGTCCTGGGAAACATTTTGTTGTTGATCAACAGCGTTTGTTATGCCGGTTTTCTGGTGTTGCAGCGTCCGGTGCTCAAACGGGTGCCGCCGTTGGCTTTAACCGCCTGGGCGTTTTTCTTCGGCGGTCTGGGTGTGCTGATCGTCAGTTGGCCGCAGGTGAGCGCGCTTTCCTGGTCGGCGACGCCGGGCAAGGTTTGGTGGGGGATGGTCTTCATCATCCTGGTGCCCACGACGATCAACTATGCGCTCAACACCTGGGCCGTACGCCAGTCTTCGCCCTCGCTGGTCGCCGGCTACACGACGTTGCAACCGTTGTCGGCGGCGACTTTGGCGGCGCTGTTTCTGGGGGAGGCCGTCGGCTGGCGCGAAGCGGCGGGGTTGGTGCTCATCGTCGCCGGCCTGTTGCTGGTCAATCGCGGCCTGCGGCGTGCGGCCGCGGCGGCCGGTGCGGAGGCGTTGAAACCTACTACCTTGGCAAAGTGAGACCGATGAAAAAATTTGTTAATCGTTTTTTGTTGATCGTCGCGGCGCTCGCCGTGGTCGGCGTTCTGGTGTGGATCAATCAGGATCGTCTGTTCGGCCACATGAACATTCCCGACGATTCGCGCGAATTCGCCGAGCAGATCAAAGCCGTGCGCGCCGACCAGAAATGGAAGCCGGTGCGCAACTACGATCGCCTGATGACCCGCGAAATGCTGTTGGAATCCTTCCGCCTGGGACGCGACTTCATGATCGCCAACCAGAAGCCGGAGGGCAATTTCAATTACGAATACGATTTCGTCGCCAAGAAGCAGAGCCCGTTGGACAACCAGGTGCGCCAGGCCGGCGCGCTGTGGGGCATCGCCTTGTGCCATCAGTTCGAGCCGACCGACGCCTCGCGGGACGCGTTGAAAAAAGGCTTCGATTTCTTCTTCCGCAACTCCCGGCCGGGACCCGACAATTCCCTGATCGTTTATTATCCCGGCGCGAAAACGGTGCTGACCGGCACGGTCGCGCTGGTCGCGCTGGCCATCGTCGATTATCTGAGCGCCGAGCCGAATCTGGATGAAGCCGAGCGCGCCGAACTGGATCAAAAGCTGGTCGGCTACCTCAATTTCATCCGCAACCAGCAGTTCAAATCCGGCGGCTTTTCGATGGGTCTGGTGCGCGGCGTGAACGTGCGCCTGGGCAAGTCCAGCCCGTATTTCGACGGCGAAAGCATGCTCGCGCTGTCCAAGGCGGCCAAGTACGCGGGGCATACCGAATACGTACCGACCATCGAGCGCGGCGCGAAGTACCTCGCCAAAAAGTACACGGTCGACTCCTGGCGCAAGGAGCAGGATTCGGACAAGACCAAGGGCTTTTACCAGTGGGGCTCGATGTCGTTCTGGGAGTATCAGGACGCCGGTTGGCAGGACGCGGACGTGTATGCCGACACAACGTTGGCGTTGGCCTGGTGGATCATCCACACGCACAGCATTTTACGCCGTACGCGCAACACGGGCTATTCTTTCGAAGGGCTGACGCACGCCTATCGCATCGCCGAACAACGCAACGATCAGGCGATCATGTCGCGGCTGGAACGCACCATCGACAAGGGAATGTACAAGCTGACTTCCTGGCAGGTCGAGGGACCGCTGGCCAAGCGCAACAAGTTTCTGCTCAAACATCACACCGACGATCCGCTGGCGGTCGGCGGCATCATGAACCATCGCAGTGAGCCGGGTTTGCGCATCGACGTCACGCAGCATCAGATGCATGCGGTAATCCTGGCCCTGCGCCATCTCTACAAGGAATAAAAATAATCACCTTTTAATAGTAGGACACCGATAGGATGTTCATACTGGTTTCGCTGTCTTAGCGGGCGATGACGCACCTTGCGGGTCGGCGGTCTCGCCGCTATGATAGCGCATCGGGTTATCCATTATACAACTGGGAGAATTTGCTTTGATTCCCGAAGGTTTTACCATCCTCATCGATCAACCGACGATCGCCGCGCGCATTCGTGAGATGGCCGATAAGCTGCTGGCCGACGTCGGCGAGCAGCCGGTGACGTTCGTAGGCATTCTCGACGGCGCGCTGTTTTTCATGACCGACCTCATCCGCGCCGTCGCGCGCGACGTGCAAATTGATTTTCTGCGCATCTCCAGCTACGGGGGCGGCATGGAAAGCGGCGAGTTGAAAATGCTCTCCGGTTTGACCTGGAACGTTGCCGGGCGGCAGGTGGTTCTGGTCGACGACATTCTGGATTCCGGCAAGACCCTGGCGTTTTGCGAAAGTTACATGCATAAAATCGGCGCCGCCGGCGTGCGCAGCGCGGTGCTGCTGGCCAAGGAGCGGCAGCGGGAATACCTGCTTAACGATCCGCTGATCGGTTTCACCATTCCCGACAAGTTCGTGATCGGCTACGGCATGGACTGGGAAGGGCGTTTTCGCCATTTGCAGGATATTTATCATCTGGAGAAACAATAAGTGAACAAAATGGCCATCGCCATCGATTTGGGCGGCACGTTCATCAAGGGCGCATTGGTCGATCGCGCCGGTAGGATCGTCTCGCCGACGCAAACGCCTACCGGCAAGGATCTTTCGCCCAAGGCGGTGATCGACCGGCTGGTCGACGTGATTCAACGCTTGCGCGCTGTGGCGGAAAAGGACGGCGGCAACACGGTGATCGGCGTGGGCCTGGGTTGTCCGGGCGGCGTGTACCGCGATCGGGCGCGCGTAAGCCAGAGTCCCAATTTTCCGCAATGGCGCGACGTGCAGTTGCGCGGACCGCTCGAGGAACGCCTCGGTCTGCCGGTTGTGCTGGAAAACGACGCCAATGTGGCCGCGTTGGGCGAACAGTGGCTGGGCGTCGGGCGCGACGTCGATTCGCTGGTGCTGCTGACGCTGGGCACGGGCATCGGCGGCGGGGTGATCCTCAACGGACGCATCTGGCAGGGTGAATGGGGCATGGCCGGCGAAATCGGCCACATTACCGTCGAACGCGACGGCCCGCTGTGCGGCTGCGGCAACCGGGGCTGTCTGGAGGCGGTGGCCGCCGGACCGGCCATTGTGCGTCGGGCCAAAGAGGCGATCGCCCGGGGCGAGGGGCGCCTGCTGCTGCAGATGCTCGACGGCGACATCGAAAAAGTGACCCCGCTGGCGGTTTATGATGCGGCGCGTCAGGGGGGCGCCGTCTGTGAAAATATTTTACACGAAGCGGCACAATATATTGGAATTGTCATTGCTTCGGTGCTAAACGTGCTTAATGTACCATTGTTCGTTATTGGCGGTGGGATCAGTGCGGCCTTCGACGTTTTGGGGCCGATCATCCGCCAGGAAGTACGGGCGCGCGCCTACCGCGTGCCGGGGGAAAATGTACGGATCGAACGCGCCGCCTTAGGAAATGATGCCGGCGCTCTTGGAGCCGGCTTATTGGTATTTCAGGAATTCGACACAACCATCGGGAAGCAGGTCCATGAGTAGCGATGTTCTGACCATGATCCTCGCCGGCGGCGAAGGCCGGCGATTGTTGCCGCTCACCATTCATCGCGCGAAGCCGGCCGTGCCTTTCGGCGGCCGCTACCGTATCATCGATTTCGTGCTGTCGAACTTCATCAACTCGGGCTTTTACAAGGTCAAGGTGCTCACGCAGTACAAGTCCGACAGCCTCAACAAGCACATCATGCGTGGGTATCGGTTCAGTGCACAGTTCGGTTCCTACGTCGAGATCGTGCCGGCGATGATGCGCACCGGCCCCGACTGGTTCAAGGGCAGCGCCGACGCGATCTACCAGAATCTGCAGATCATCACCGATGAAAATCCCAACTACTTGTGCGTGTTCGGCGCCGACCACATCTACAAAATGGATGTGCGCCAGATGCTCAACTTCCACATCGTCAAGGGTTCCGAAGCGACCATTGCGGCCGTGCCGGTGCCCATCGAGCAGGCGTCCTCCTTCGGCGTGATGGAAGTCGACAAGGATTGGCGCTTGATCGGCTTCGCCGAAAAGCCGAAAAACCCCAAGCCGATGCCCAACGATCCGACGCGGGCGTTGGTGAGTATGGGCAACTATATCTTTTCGGCCGATCCGCTGATCGAGGAGATCGTCACCGACAGCCGCAGCCCCGAAAGCGCGCACGATTTCGGCAAGTCCATCATTCCCGCGATGATGAAAACACGCAAAATGTTCGTGTACGACTTCGCCAAGAACGTCGTGCCGGGCATGAGCGAAAGCGAGCGCGGATATTGGCGGGACGTCGGGGATATCGACGCCTATTATCAATGCTCGATGGACCTGGTCAGCGTTTCGCCGGTCGTGGACATTCACAACCGTCAGTGGCCGATTCACACCTATTCCAAGCAAGGGCCGCCGGCGAAATTCGTGTTCGCCGACGAGAAATCGCGCCGTCTGGGCATCGCCACCGACAGTCTGGTCAGCGAAGGCTGCATCATCAGCGGCGGTCACATCGACCGGTCGATTCTCGGCTCGTTCGTGCGCATCAACAGTTTTTCCGAAGTGACCGAAAGCATTTTGTTCGAAAACGTGGACATCGGCCGTTATAGCCGCATCCATCGGTGCATCATCGACAAGAACGTGCGGGTGCCGTCCCATTTGGAGCTCGGATTCGATCACGAACTTGACCGCCGTCGCGGCTTCACCGTGACCGACGACGGCATAACTGTAATTCCCAAAGGAACCAGGATCGAAGCATGAGTGCGCCATTGCGCGTGGCCCTGTTGTGGCACATGCATCAACCGTATTATCTGGACGATCTCTCCGGTGAGACGTCGCTGCCCTGGGTGCGTCTGCACGCGACCAAGGCCTACGCCGACATGAATGCCGTGCTGGAGAAGCACCCGCAGATGGCCTGCACGATCAACGTCGTGCCCAGCCTGCTGGCGCAGCTCAAAGCCTACGAAAACGACGAGCGGCTCAGCGACACCTTCCTCAATCTCAGCCGCATTTATCCGGAGGATCTGGAGGCGGACGAGAAAGCGTTCATCGTCCGCTACTTCTTCATGTCCAACTGGGAAACGATGGTGCGCCGTCATCCGGGCTATGCGGCCCTGCTGCAACGGCGCGGCGTGCCCGGCGATCCGGCGGCCATCGAGGAGGCGGTGCGCCGATTCTCCCGGCAGGATCTGCGCGATCTGCAGGTGTGGTTCAACTTGTCGTGGTTCGGCTTCAACGCACAGCGCGACGAGCGCATTGCGCCGCTGATCGCCAAGGGCAATTCGTTTACCGAGGCGGAGAAAAGCCTGGTGCTCGACGTGCAGGCCGAAGTGCTCGCCGGCGTCATCCCCGGGTGGAAGCGGCTGCTGGACGCGGGCCGTGTCGAAATCTCGACCAGCCCGTTCTATCATCCGATCCTGCCGATTCTCGTCGGCTCGGACGTCGTGCGTCGTTCGATGCCCTACGTCATGCTGCCCGGCGATTTTTCCTTCCGCGACGATGCGCGCGCCCAAATCCGGCGCGGCGTCGACTACTACCGCGAAACCTTCGGCCGCGCGCCGGCCGGCGTCTGGCCCAGCGAAGGGTCGGTCTGCCCCGAGATCGTGCCGTTGTTCGCCGAGGCGGGCCTGAAGTGGATGGCCACCGACGAGGGCATTCTGGCGCGCAGTTTGCCGGAGTTCAGTCGCGATCGCGACCTGTACCAGCCCTATCGCATGGCCGTCAACGACGCACAAGTCGCCGTCTTCTTCCGCGATCGCTACCTGTCGGACCTGATCGGCTTCACCTACAGCAAGAACCCGCCGGAGATCGCCCTGGCCGATTTCGTCCGTCACCTGGACCGTATCCGGCAGATCGCGCCCGGCGGCACGGTGTCGATCGTCCTTGACGGCGAGAACCCATGGGAGTATTACGCCGACGGCGGCGAAGGATTCCTTAACGGATTGTTCAAGATCCTGGTCGAGGACGAGCGCTTCGAGCCGGTGTCCATGCGTCAGGCGGTGGAGGAACAACCGCCGCAACGCACGTTGAACAAATTGCACAGCGGTTCGTGGATCAATGCGAATTACGGCATTTGGATCGGCGGACCGGAGGAAAACCAGGCCTGGACGCTCGTGCAGCGTACGCACAACGCGCTGAAGATGGCGCGGCAGGCGGGACGACATGATCCGGCGGCGCTGGACGCGGCCGAGGAGCAGTTGTTCCAGGCGGAGGGGTCCGATTGGTTCTGGTGGTATGACGACGACTTCAATAGTGAAAACGACGCGGAGTTCGACAATCTGTTCCGCGGCAAACTTAAAAATGTATTTCGGTTGTTGGGCGATCGCGTTCCGGCGTATCTCGACGAACCGATCCATCGCGAACGGGATAGTCAATTGGTAGTTCAACCGCTCTCGCTCATCTCCCCGCAACTGGACGGCCGCGTCTCTCATTTCTACGAGTGGAAGGACGCTGGTTTTATCGATCTGGCCAAAGTGCGCGGCAGCATGCACCTGTCCAAGAACATCCTGCACAAGCTGTACTTCGGCTTCGATCAGCAAAACCTCTACCTGCGCCTGGATCCCTCCGAGGAGTGTCTGGCTTACGGCGAAAACGGCCTGCGGGTCGTCATTCAACTGCAGGGGCAGGTCGAGCGTCAGGTCAGTTTCCCCTTCACTCTGGGCAACGCCGAGCTGCGCGAGTACGACCTGCTGGCGCCCGACCAACTGAGCCGCTGGGAAACGGTGGCCCGCCACGACGGCGTGCGCGTGGGCGATATCGCCGAGGTCGCCGTGCCCTTCAAGATGCTCGACGTTACGCCGGGACAGCCGCTGTGGTTCGTCATTTACCTGATGAAGGGCGAGGTCGAGGAAGATCGTTTTCCGAAAAACGGGCGCGTGATGATTTACGTGCCCGATGAAAATTATGACAGCATCAACTGGAGTGTCTGACGTGAACAAGAACAAAGTACGCCTCGCGTTGGGAACGCACAACCATCAGCCGGTCGGCAATTTCGCCGGCGTGATGGCCGAGGCTTACGAGCGTTGCTACGCGCCGTTTCTGGAAATTCTCGACGCGCATCCGGCGATCCGCATGGCCATTCACCACAGCGGTTGTCTGTTGGAATGGATCGAAGCGCACCAGCCCGAGTATATTGAAAAGCTCGGCAAACTGGTCGAGCGCAACCAACTCGAAATTCTCGGCGGCGGTTTTTACGAACCGATCCTCACCGCCATTCCTTACGACGACGCGCTGGAGCAACTCACGCGCATGAACGACTGGGCGCGCCGGCGCCTGGGCGCCGTCGTGCGCGGCATCTGGCTCACCGAGCGCATCTGGGAGCCGAGCCTGCCGGTGCTGCTGCGCGCAGCGAACATCGAATACACGATCGTCGATGACAGCCATTTTCGCTTCGCCGGCATCCCGAAGGAAAAGATGGTCGGCTACTACAGCACTGAACGTTGGGGCGACACCACGGCGATCTTCCCCATCGACAAAGTGCTGCGCTACAAAATCCCCTTCGATTCGGCGGAAAACAACCTGGCGTACATCCGCGAAATCGGCAAGCGGATGAAAAATCCGGTCGTCACCTACGCCGACGACGGCGAGAAGTTCGGCATCTGGCCCGAAACCTACGAGTGGGTCTACGAAAAACAGTGGCTCGAAAAATTCTTCGTCAAACTTGAGCAGGCCGACGACATCGAGATCGTCCTGTACCGTGAAGTGCTCGACGCCGATCCGCCGACCGGCCGCCTGTATCTGCCCACCGCAAGCTACCACGAGATGACCGAATGGTCGCTGCCGGTCGAAGCGGGCGTCGAACTGATGCGCATTCGCGAACAGGCCACGCGCGACGGACATTGGGAACACCTTGCGCCCTTCGTACGCGGCGGCTTCTGGGACAATTTCCTGGCCAAGTACCCCGAGGCCAACCGCATGCACAAACGCATGCTGCGCATTTCGAAAAAGCTGCAGCGGGCCCTGGCCGAGCACCCGGACGACGAAAGGCTCAAGGATGCGCAAACGTCGCTGCTGCGCGGCCAATGCAATTGCGCATACTGGCACGGCTTGTTCGGCGGCCTGTACCTGAACTATCTGCGCGACGGCGTGTTCAACGAGTTGTACGCCGCCGAGGATATCATCGACGCCGTGCTCGGTCTGCCCGTGCTGGAAGTGACCGACCACGACGCCGACGGCAACGACGATGTGGTCATCGACACCGAGCATCTGCATCTGGTGGTCAAGCCGTCCTACGGCGGTTCGGTCTACGAATTGGTCGACCGCCGCTCGCATCATCACCTGACCGACGTGCTGGCGCGGCGTCGCGAAATCTATCATTCGAAGTTGTCGGCGCATCAGGAATCCAACGGCGACGCGAAAAATCCGCACGAAGTCGTGCGCGTCAAGGAAAAGGGACTGGCCGAGCTGCTGTTCTACGATTGGTTCGATCGCTACGGCAACCTCGACCACTTCCTCGCGCCGTGGACCGACGCGGCCGGCTTCGCCACCGTGCGCTATGGCGAGTTGGGCGATTTCGTCAACCAGCCCTATCAACTGGTGCGCGCCGAGCGCGTCGGCGACCGCTTCGAAATCGAGATGACCCGCGAGGGCGGCATCTACCCCGGCGGCGTGCGTCATCCGTTGCGCGTGACCAAAACCGTCTCGGCGGCGATCGACAGCCCGCGGATCGACTTGGTCACCACGGTCACCAACCTCGGGCCGGAAATCGAACTGTGGCTGGCGCGGCAATGGAACTTCACGATGCTGGCCGGCATGGCCGAGGACCGCTGGATCGACGTCGGCGACGAAAAACGCACGATGGGCATCAGCGGCATCGCTGAAAGCATCGAGAAGATCGCGCTCAACGACGCCTGGAAAAAATTGCGCGTCGAGATGCGCGTCGACGAACCATCCGAATTGTGGCATTTCCCGGTCGAGACCGTCAGCCAGAGCGAGGGCGGTTTCGAGCGCACGTATCAGGGAACGGCCTTCGCCTTCTGCAACCGGTTCCGGGTCGGCACGGGGGAGAGCAAAGCCTTGCAACTCACTTTGACGTTGGGGAGTTTATAAAATGTCTTTGGGAAAATTCACGTTCGTTCTGCACACCCATCTACCCTACGTGCTGGGGCACGGCAAATGGCCGCACGGCACCGACTGGCTCAACGAGGCCGCGGTCGAGTGCTACATCCCGTTGTTGAATGTGTTCAATCGGCTGGTCGACGAGGGGATCAAACCGGCGATCACCATCGGCCTGACGCCGATTTTGTGCGAGCAGTTGGCGCATCCGGCCTTTCCGGAAATTCTGAACGACTACATCAATCAGAAAATCGAAGCCAGCATCAACGACTACGAGGCGTTCACGCGCACCGGCGACGCCAAGGCGGCGTTGGCCGCGATGTGGCGCGACTACTTCATGTCGATCAGCAGCGACTTCAACGAGAAGTACGACCGCGACATCGTCGGTTCGTTCCGCAAGCTGCAGGACGGTGGGCACATCGAAATCATCACCTGCGCCGCGACGCACGGTTACCTGCCGCTGCTGGGCTCCGACGAGGCCGTGCGCGCCCAAGTGCGTACAGGCGTGGAAACCTACCGCAAACATTTCGGCAAACAGCCGGCGGGCATCTGGCTGCCCGAGTGCGCCTATCGCCCATCCTATGCCTGGACGCACCCGGTCGATTTCCCCGGCAAGAAAACCTTCGACCGCGCCGGCGTCGAGGAGGTGCTGCACGAAAACGGCATCAGCTACTTCATCGTCGACAGCCACCTGCTCGAGGGCGGCAAACCGATCGGCGCGTACATCGACCGTTTCGACGCCCTGCAGCGTCTGTGGGGGCAGTTCGAAAAAGCCTACACGCACATCGAAGGCGATCCGAAGACGCCGCGCAAATCGTACCTGGTTTCCAGCCGCGGCGGTTCGAAGGTCGCGGCGATTCTCGTGCGCGACACGCAGATCGGAAGAGCGTCGTGTAGGGAAAGAGTGTAGATCTCGGTGGT
>CALBTQ010000795.1 GCA_937967875.1 uncultured Pseudomonadota bacterium | reverse complement strand
AGATCGTATTCGGTGACTGGAGTTCAGACGTGTGCTCTTCCGATCTATTTCGAACAGGCCCTCGCCGCCGAGTTGGCCGACGCGACCGCGCTGGTGATCATCGGCAAGATCGGCCGCCAGCTCGAAGACTTGATCACCGCGACGCAGGTGGCCAAGAAAATCCGGCCCGATTTCCCGACGATCTTTTCCGGTTGGCAGGCGTCGATGGCCCCCGAGGCGAACCTCGGCGAGCCGACGCTGGACATCTGCACGGTCGGCACGGCCGAAACGACGCTGCCCGAATTGATCGGCGCGCTGGCGGCGGGCAAGCCGCTGGACGACGTGGCCGGGCTGGCCTTCAAGCGCGACGGCCAAATCATCCGCACGGCCGAGCGGCCCTTCGACAAGAACCTCGACGATTTCCCCGCCGGCTGGGACAAGGTCGATCTGAACTGGTACATCGGGCGCGACAACGGCCGCTGCCAGGAGATGATCGCCGGCGTCGACCGCGTGATCAACTACACCTCGTCGCGCGGCTGCCACGGCAAATGCACCTTCTGTCACATCACCGCGTTGTTTCAGCGCGGCTGGTTCGGCCACAGCGCCGAGCGCGTGCTCGACGACCTGACCCACCTCAAAGAGCATTACGGCGTCGAGGGCATCGATTTTCACGACTCGAACTTCTTCACCAACAAGCCGCGCGCGCGCAACATTCTGCAGGGGATGATCGACCGCAAGCTCAACCTCGCCTGGCGCTGCAGCGTGCGCATCGACCAGATGCTCGCCTACGAACCCGAGATGTTGCAACTGATGCACGACAGCGGCTGCCGCGAACTGGCGATCGGCGGCGAGTCGGGCAGCAAACGGATCATGGACCTCATCCAGAAAGAAATCGTGCCGCAGGACGTCATCACCTGTTCGCGCCGCGTGCTCGAATTCGGCATGCACCCGGTGTACTCGATCATGGTCGGCTTTCCCGACGAGAAGAACTGGTACGACACCAAGCTCACGCTGCGCCACATGGCCGAGCTCAAGAAGCTCGCGCCGGACGCGGACATGTCCTACTTCTATTACACGCCGTTCCCCGACACCCCGCTGTATCCGTGGGCGCACGAGCACGGGCTGCCGCAGGCCGAACGGCTGAGCGATTTTCTGCCTTACAGTCCGTACGATCCGGAGATGCCCTGGATCGATGAGCGCCTGGCCCGGCTGCTGAAAATGGCCACGCGCTTCTACTTCAAGTTCGCCATCCCCGACGCGGCGATGCGCGAACGGCTGGCCCATCACAAGCTGCGCCACCCGTTGCGGCTCATGGCCGCGCTCAGCCGCTGGCGCGTGAACAAGATGCGCTGGGGCTTCCCCTTCGAATACAAGCTGGCCCGCTTCATGAAAGACACCGTGATCGGCAAGTGGGGCTGGTTCGGTCGCCTCAAGGAGATTTTGTAGTGGCGTACGAAGTTCGCGTGATCGTCGATCCGGCCGAGCTGGATGCGCTGCGCGAGCCATGGGAGCGCCTGAGCGCCGCCGGCGCGGGCGACGCGCTGTTCGGCTCGTGGCTGTGGAACCGCACCTGGTGGAATCACTACCGGCACCGGGGCGAGTTGTACCTGTTGGCCGCCACGCGCGGCGACGAGTTGGCCGGTCTGTGGCCGCTGTTTCGCGAGAAGCGCTCTTTCGCCGACATCGAAACCGAGATGATCGGCCCGGTGCGCATGGTGCTGCCCGGCAAACCCTTTGCGCTGCGCGCGCTGTGCTATCTGGGCAGCGGGGAAATCTGCTCCGATTTTCTCGCCCCACTGCTGCTGCCCGGCGAAGAGGAGCCGCTGGTCGAGGCGCTGCTGTCGTTTCTGCGGGCACGCAAGGATTGGGATCTGCTCGACCTGATCGACATGGACGCGGCGAGCCCGGCGGTGATCGCGCTGGAAAAACTGCTGCCCCAATTTCTGGGCAAGATGCGGCGCCGCTTCCGTTACCGCGCGCCCTACGCCGAGTTGCCGGGAACCTACGACGACTATCTGAACACGCTGTCGAAGAAGGGCCGCTTCAACGCGCGCAAGAAACCGCGCCAGTTGAGCCTCAATCACAAAGTCGAGCATGGCTATCACGCCGACCCGGCGACGCTGGACGCGGCGATGGATTCGTTCATCGGCCTGCACACGCAGCGCTGGCAAGCGGAGGGATTGCCCGGGGTGTTCGTCAACGAGCACTTCGTCGGCTTCCATCGCGAGATGGCCGCGGCGGGTCTGGCGCGCGACTGGCTGCGGCTGGGCTTTTTAAAAGTCGACGACGAAACGCTCTTTTCCACCTACGCCTATCACGTCGACGGTCGCTGCTACCTGTACCAGCAAGGCGGCATGACCGACTGGCACCATTACAACCTGGGTTACGTCGCGCTGGGCTTTTCGATCGACGACGCCTGCACGCGCGGCTGCCGGCTCTATGACTTTTTGCGCGGCGACGCCGAATACAAGCTGCACTGGGCCAAGCAGGAGCGCGAGTTGATGCAACTGCAAGCCGTGCGGCCCGGTCTGCGCGGCAAATGGTTCATGTGGCACAGCACGATCAACACCGATAACGAAGTCCGCAACCGCATCAAGAGGTTGATACGAAAATCATGAAATCCTTATCGCTGCCCCGCCTGTTTGGTTTGACCTGCGTCGCCTGCGCGATGTTGACCAGCGAAATCGTGCTCACCCGCGTGTTTTCGGTGGTGATGTGGTACCACTTCGCCTTCTTGGCGATCAGCGTCGCGTTGTTCGGCATGGGCCTGGGCGGCATGGCCGTGCACGTGTTCGCCAAGCGCATCGCCGACCGCGAAGAGGCCGTGCTGGCGCTGGCCGGCGCGCTGGTGGGCGCGGCCAACGGCCTGACGATCCTCGTGCTGCTCACGCTCAAACTGGGCGGCTTCGACTTCAACCTCGCGGGCATGGCCAAACTGGGGTTGGTCTACCTCGTGGCGGCGCTGCCGTTTCTGGCGGGCGGCGCGTTCATCTCGCTGATGCTGCGCCTGGGCCATCGCCACGCGGGCATCGTCTATTTCTTCGATCTGCTGGGCGCGGGCGCGGGCTGCCTGCTGACGATCCCGCTGCTGACGGTCTTCGGCGGACCGGCGGCGATTCTGGTGGCCGGCGCACTGGCGGCGATCGGCGGACAGATCGCGGCGGGGAAGATCAAACCCTTGCGTTTCGCCGTCGGCCTGACCGTGGCGGTCGCGCTGGCGACCGTGGCGATCGTCCATCTGGCGACGGGCGGGACGATGCTCGAGCCGCGCTACGTGAAAGGCGCCGAGGAGCCCGAACCGCTGGCGGTGGGCTGGAACAGTTTTTCGCGTGTGATCGCCTATGACCGGCCGGACCAGGGCGACATCATGCTGCTGATCGACGGCGTGGCGCACACGCCGATCACGCCGTTTTCCGGCGACCCCGCGCCGTCGCAGGACGAGATGGCCTACATTCAGCGCCTGCCCTACGACCTGCACCGGGGCGCGTCGACGTTGATTTTCGGCAGCGGCGGCGGCGAGCACATCCTCACCGCGATGGACGCCGGGGCCCGGCGGATCGTCGGCGTGGAGATGAACAAGATCGTGCTGGATTTCGTCAACGTCAAATTCGCCGCCGTGGCCGGCGGGCTGTTCACCTGGCCGGGCGTCGAGGTGGCTTACGACGAAGGCCGCAGCTTCATCCGGCGCAGCCAAGAGAAGTTCGACATCATCCAGTTCACGCTGATCGACACCTGGGCGGCGACGGCGGCCGGCGCGTTCGTGCTGACGGAAAACAACGTGTTCACCGTCGAGTCGATGAACGAGTACTTCGATCATCTTTCGCCCGACGGGATGATCTCGGCTAAGCGCTGGCTCGAGGCGCGCGACTACGTGCTGCGCCTGGTGGTGCTGGCGCGCGCGGTGCTCGAACAGCGCGGCGCGCACGATCCGTCGAAGCATTTCTTCATCGCGCGCGACGGCGAGTTCGCCAACGTGATGATCAAGCCGCGCCCGTTCACCATCGACGAGGTCGGCACGCTGGTCGAACTGTGCGCCAAGTACGGTCTGAACGTCGTGTACAGCCCTTACAGCCAGAGCGAGGACGAGCAGTTCGTCGCGGCGGTCAGCGAACCGTCGCTGAGCGCGTGGCTGGACCGGCAGGAACCGAACCTTGCGCCGCCGACCGACAACCGGCCGTTCTTTTTCTATTCGTTGCGCCTGCGTCAGTTGCCGCAGATCATGGGCCAGGCGTACAGCCTGAAGATCCGCAACATCGGTCCGGTGGTGTTGTATGCGCTGTTCGTGCTGGTGCTCGCGTTCGTCGCGCTGCTGATGCTGCTGCCCGCGTGGCTGGTGCGCGACAAGAGCGAAAATCCGCCGCGCCGCACGGCGGTGTATTTCGCGCTGCTGGGCCTGGCCTATCTGCTGGTCGAAGTGGCGCTGATGCAGAAGTTCATTTTGTATCTCGGGCATCCGGTGTACGCGCTGGCGGTGGTGCTGCTGACCTTGCTGGTCGCCTCGAGCGTGGGTGCGGCGTTGTCCGAGAAGTTCTACCCCGACCGTGCGCCGCGTCGACTGCCCTGGGTCACCGGCGCATTGGCGTTGTACGCGGCGGTGCTGCTGATCGTCGCGCCGCGGCTGTTCTACGAAACCTTGCAACTGGCCATCGCCTGGCGCATCCTGATCACCACCGCGCTGGTCGCGCCGTTGGGCGTGCTGATGGGCGTCCCCTTCCCGCTGGGCGTGCGGCTGGTGGGCTACCGGTTCCCGCGCAGCATCCCCTGGATGTTCGCGGTCAACTCGGCGGCCAGCGTGCTGGGCAGCGTGCTGGCCATGTTGCTGGCGGTGAATTTCGGGTTCAACGCCGCGATCACCGCCGGTCTGTTGCTGTATCTGGTCGCCGGATTTTTGCTGTAACCCGACGCGGAGCGAGCCGCCGATGAGCACCGTTGCGCGCATCGCCAAAAACACCGCCGCGCTGGCCGTGGGCAGTATCGTCACCAAATTTCTCAGCCTCGCTTTCATTATTTATGTGGCGCGCCAGTTGGGCGACGTGGGCTTCGGCCGCTTCTCGACGGCGATGGCGCTGGTCGGCCTGGTGGGCGTGCTGCCCAACTACGTCGCGCGCCCGTACCTGCTGCGCGAAACGGCCCGCCGGCGCGAAGAGGCGGGGAAGATACTCGATCAGGTGACGCTGATCAACATCGTGCTGGCGCTGGCCGTGCTCGGCGCGCTGGCGCTGATCGCGCCGCACCTGGGCTATCACCCCGACACGGTGTACGCGATTTTGCTGCTGGCCTTCGCGCTGATTTTCGACGCGGTCGCCAACTCGTATCACGCGGCGCTGGCCGGCTTCGAACGGATGGAATTGTCGGCGGCGGTCAACGTGATCAACACCGTGCTTACCGTTGTGTTCGGCGTGACCGTGCTGCTGCTGGGCTGCGGTTTGCTGCCGTTGATCGGCGCGTATCTGGCGGCCAAGGCGCTGACGCTGGTGTTCGCCCGGCGCGCGCTGAAAGCGGTGGCGGTGGACACGACGGTCGGCTTCGATCCGACGCTGATGAAAAGTCTGCTGGTCGGCTCGTGGCCGTTTTTCGTGACGACCGTGTTCATCATTTTGTATGCGCGGCTGGACATCGTCATGCTCTCGTTCTTCCGCGAGGAAGAGGCGGTGGGCTACTACAACGCCGCCTACAAGCTGATGGAGGGCATGGGCCTGCTGGCTTCGAGTTTCGTCACCGCCGTCTACCCGGTGCTTTCGCGGTTGTTCGTGGACGCGCCCGACCGCCTGCTGTCCGTGTACCGGCGTTCGCTGCGCTACCTGCTGGCTTTCGTGCTGCCCGCCGCGGCGGGGCTGACGCTGATCGCGCCGGACATGGTGCCCGCGATGTTCGGCGCAAGCTTCGGTCCGGCGGCGGTGGTGCTGATGATCCTGGTGTGGGGACAGGCGCTGGACTGCATCAATCCGCTGCTGGCGCAGACGCTGCGCGCGACGGATCGCGAAAAGACCGTCGCGTTCATCACCGGTCTGGGCGCGGTGTTCAACGGCCTGACCAACCTGGCGCTGATTCCGTTGTTCGGCATGTACGGCGCGGCGGCGACGACGGTGGCCAGCTTCGCGCTGGTCTATTTCGTCAATCAGCGCGTGCTGATAAAGTCGGTGGGGCCGGCGCACCTATGGGGACCGTTGGCGCGCACGACGTTGGCGACGGCGGTGATGGCCGCGGCGATGTTCGCGGTGCGCCACTTCCTGTTGCCCGGCATCGGCAGCGGCTGGCGCGCGGCGATTTTACTGGGCGTCGGCTGCGCGGTGTATCCGATCGCGGCGTGGACCTGTCGGGTGTTGGACGCGGCGGATCGCAAGCTGTTGACCGACATCGTGCGCAAAAAAGTGCGGCGTAAATAAGGAGGCGGCATGAAGGTATTGTTCATCGACAATACGCCGAGCATGGGCGGCAGCGTACACACCTGTGCCGAGCTGGCTAACGGACTGGCCGCCGGCGGCGCCCAAGTGGCCGTGGCCGCGTCGCGCCCCGATCTGTTCACGCCGCTGCTGAGCGCGCAGGTGGCCGCGTTGCCCGTCGAGTGGGAAGGGTTCCGCGACGTCTTCGCGCCCGAGCACGGCCTGTTTTCGGGCCTGCCGGTGATCGGCCAGTCGTTGGCGCTGCGCCGTTTCGCCAAGCAGGTGACGCCGGCGATCGAAAAACTGCTCGCCGATTTCGCGCCCGACCTGGTGCATCTGAACAACCTCAATCTGCCCGCGCTGCCGGTCGGCGAGATCGTCAAACGCGCCGGACTGCCGCTGGCCGTGCACTGCCAGATGATTCGCTCTTTCTCGCGGCGCGAGCTGCGCCTGGCCGTGCTGGCCGATCGCGTGTTGTGCGTCAGCGAGGCGGTGCGGCGGCAGTTGCTGGCGCAGCAGGAGCTCGCACCCGAGGCGGCGCAGGTGCTCTACATTCCGGTCGACGAACGCTTGCTGACCGTCGAGGCCGAACCGACCGTGCGCGAGGAATTGGGCTTGGCGCCGCAAGCGCAGGTGGCGGTGATGCTCGGCCGGTTGACCGCGTGGAAGGGCCAGCACGTGGCCATCGCCGCGTGGCGCACGGTGCGGCAGTATTTCAACGAGGCGGCGCTGCTGCTGGTCGGCGAAGGCGAAGCGTCCTACCACGAACAGTGCAAGGCGTTGATCTCCCGCCTGGGACTGGAAGAGGGCGTGCGGCTGCTGGGGCATCGCAACGACGTGGACCGGCTGCTGTCCGCGGCGGACCTGGTCATTCACGCGTCGTGCTACGACCGGCCGGAGCAAGGCACGGTCGAGGCCTTCGGGCTGGTGGTCGCCGAGGCGATGGCCGCGGGCAAGCCGATCGTGGCCACCGACGCAGGCGGCGTGCCCGAGGTGATCGGCGACAGCGCGGCGGGCAAGCTGGTGCGCCCGGGCGATCCGGAGGCGATGGCGGCGGCGGTGATGACCTACCTGCGCGACGACGACGCGCGCGTGGAAGCCGGGTTCGCCGGACGGCGGCGCGTGCGCCAGACGTTCATCCGCGAGCGGATCGTCGAGCGTCTACGGCAGATTTACGCGGGGATGCTCAGCGGCCGGAACGCCGACTGACGATTTTTCCGACAAGGAGTAATGGTTGCATCGTTTCCACCTCCCCTCTTGACAAAATTTTTATAAACCATTAACGTATGCATACGTTAATGGTTTGAATGTTTTAACCAATCTTATGTTCTGGCGGACCAGGCCGAACGGCGAACGGCGAACGCCGAACGGCGAACGGCGAACGGCGAACGGCGAACGGCGAACGGCGAACAACGACGCCGACATCGTGACGCCACCAATAACAAATCAAAGGAAACAATCAGCGAGCGAAACCGTCGATGAGCGCGCCATAGCGCGTCACGAAATCCGGATCGGTGCGCAGCGATTCGAAGTCCTTGTGCTTTTTCACCTTCAACAAAAGTTTGAGCGCGGCGCCGGAATGCAGCGCGGCCAGCAGGTCCAGTTGTTGCAGGCAGCGGTTCTTTTCGCGCATCAACGCGTAGCTGCGCGCGGCGAGCCAGCGCGACTGCTCCATCTTGTACGCCAGCGCGGCGGCGCGCTCGAGGTTGGCGGCGGCGTCCCAGTACAGCCGTTCGTCGAAATAGCCGTCGCCGAGCTTGTAGAAAAATTCGCCCAGTTCCGCCTTGGGCAGCGGCGCGCCGTTGCCCGCGAGGCGACCGGCGAGCGTCACCGCGCGATCGACCGCCAGCCCGGGCGCGGGGTCGGCCGCGTGCAGGTACCCGTCGACGGCGAAGGCCTTGCCGTCGGGCGTCCAGAAGACCCGCGTGACGTCGACCGGTTGTTCGGCGCGGGCGGCGGTGCGCACTTCGATCACGGCCAACGCGCGGTCGGTCGCGCCGTAGCGCAGATGAAAAACGACGCGCAACGCGGCCAGGCGGAAACGGAAGGCCGACTGCATGTCGCGCTCTTTGTCGTGGGCGATCCGGCTGTAGATCAGCGCGCGGCCGTGCGGAGCCAGGTCGTTTTGCACGCCCGGCTGCACGAAGCGATCGGCCAGCGCGGCGGGCAGTGACGGACGCACGGCCCGGCCCGGCGCGACCTCGCCCGCCTGCTCGGGTGTGAGGCGCTCGACCTCTTTGCCGTCGGCGACGGCGAGCACGAGGTATTCGCGCAGCCCCCGCTCGCGGTCGTACAGCGCGAACAGCGCCTGAGCGCCGTCGGCGGTGAAGCCGTGAAAGACGCTGATGTCGCCGCGCAGACGCGGCGGATCGTCGGCCGCCGCCAGGCTGCACGTCAGCATCACGAAAATTAACAACGCGATCGTTCGTTTCATTGATTATCCTGCCCGCCTTGAGGATAACAAAGGCGCCCGCGCGAAGCCAGATTGTTTCAGCGGCGAAAATTATCTACCATTTCAGACGACCACACGGAGTAGGCGATGGACATGCGACGGTTGATGATCGCGGCTTGCTGCCTTCTGTTGTTCGCGGCGCTCGCGGCTTGCGACGGGGAGATCAAGCGCGAGGGCGCTTCGTTCGACGACGGCGAGGAGGAGGGCGAAGGCGACGGCTGGGACGACAGCCAGGGCGGCGCTACGCGCGCGTGCACCTGTTTCTACGATTGCGGCGCGGGCGCGGGTACGACCGGCGAGGGCTGCTACCATCAACTGGACAACGGCAGCGAGTGCGCGGTCTGGGCGCGGGAACATTGCGCCTTGCAGGGGCGCGAACTGCAGTCGGTCGCGTGCATCCTGAATTGCGCTTCGTGCGCCGACGAGACCTGCCGACCGGATTGGTATCCGGCGAGCGGCGAGTAGCCGCATGGTGTCCACGACGACCACGCGCGATTTCGCGCTGCCTTCCCACGTGCTGCTGATTCCGGCGATCGCCGATCCGCTCGAGGCGCGCGCGCCGCGCATGCCCGCCGCGTTGGGGTGGATGCTGCGACAACTGGGCGCCTACGCCTGCCGGGCGACGGTCGGGCTGACCGTCGCCTCGCTGGATCGCTGGCCGGAACTGACCGAGGCGGTGATCGACGCCAGGTGCGAACTGGCGCTGATGCCCGAGGACGACTCCTGGAAGACGATGCCCACCGGCGCGTTCCACGATCTGATCGAAGCGACACGCGCCGAGTTTGTTGCCCGTGAATTGCCCGCGCCGACGACCTTCCTCCCGCCGCGACCGGCCAACGAAGTGTTGCCCCGGGCGCAAACGGCGGCGCTGGCCGAGGCGGGCATGCAGCGCGTGGCCGGGATGCGCGCGACGGACCTGCCCTGCGCACCGTTGGGCGAGGTGGCCGGCATGCCGCTGACCGGCGCGGCGATGCGGTTGCTGCCGGTGTGGATGATTCGCACCGCGTTGCCGGTGGGGCGGGCGGACGCTTGTGTGCTCTCGCCGGGCGACGTCGATCCGGGCGCCCCGGGGTTCGTCGCGGGCCGCGCGTGGATGATGCGCAAATTTCCCGTCTTGTTGCGCGGCGGCTTCATCGCCGCGCGCGAGTCGCTCCGCTAGGCTTCCATCCTACTTGTCATCGTCGTCATCATCGTCGTCATCATCGTCGTCATCGTCCTCGTCGCGGCGATGCGGGAACTCGTCGTCCTCGTTTTCGCGATGGCAGACGGTGCAGGTGTCGATAACGCCGGCGTGTCCCTGCAGACCGATCGCCTGCACGTTGTCGGCGTCGACGACCGACGGGCCGATCGCGTGCGGGCTGCCGTGACAGGAGGCGCAGAACACGCCGCGGTGACCCTTGCTGTTGCGGAACAGCGTGTCGGGTTGCTCGAACTCGAAGCCCGAGCGGTTGTGGCAATCGCCGCAGCGCGGTTCGTCGACCCACGGTTCGCGCAACGGATAGCCCACCGCTTCCATCGAGATGTGGCAGTCGGTGCAGGTCAGGCCCTCGGAAAAGTGCACGTCGCGCTGGCACTGCGTTTCCACGCCCGGATGGCAGGCGTAGCAGGGATTGTCCAACCCGGCCGCGCCCATGCGCGGCGCGTGCGCCGAGTGCATGGCGGTCGAAAGCGGATCCTGCTCGCCGTTGTCGACCGAGAAGGGCGCGAGCGGCGCCTGGTAATGGCAACCGCCGCAAAAGACCGGCTTGGCGTTTTCCAGGTCGGTAGCGTGCAGCGCGTCGTGCTTGCGCAAGATGTCGGCGGCTGGGCTGATGCCGGCGGTGTTGTGGCACAGGTCGCAACTGATTTCCCAGGAGACCGGCACGACGGCCCGCGTCTGCGCGACGGGATTGTTGCCGTCGTACACGGTGACCGTCGCCAACTGGTAGGGATTTAACGCGCCCGCGTCGTCCAGCGGCGTAAGCGGAATGCCGTCCGCGATCCAACCGCCGGCGCCGGAGGCGACAAAACCGCCGGCCAGACCGTTGCCGGTCAGCCCGATGTCGTCGGCCAACGTCACGCCGAGCAGGTCGTCGACGTACTCCCAGAAGTTGGTTTTGTCCGCCGAGTGCGTGTTGCCGGGAATGACGTAGGTGAGCGTCTTGTCGGCGTTGACGATGCGCGGATGTTCGTCGCGCCGGTCGATCACCTGCGCGTGCAGCGTGTTGTACGGCGGCAGGATCATCAGCTCGGAAAAGTCCTCGTTCATACAGTGCATGCCCAGGTCGTTGGCGGCGAAGACCACGTAGTCGTCGTACCAGACGTCGTCGTCATCGGTAGTGTCGTCGTCGTCGCCGGCGTCGTCGTCGCCGGTGTCGTCGTCGTCGGAGGAGGAGTCGTCGTCGTCATCGTCGCCGCAGGCGATCGTCAACGCGGCGAGCAGGCACAGCAGGATACCGATCGGCACAAGGATATTCTTCATGGTCGCTCCCAGGTCTATTCCGGGAGACAGTGTCTCCCGACGATGGAGTCGTTGGCAAGTTAATTTCGACCGTCATGGCGTGCGGCGCGGCAAAAAAAGTTTATTATATTGACAAAGATCAACCGGCGGTGAATCATGGGCAAAGAAAAAATCGGAGAGTCGCCATGAAACGAATTTTTGGAGCGTTAATGTTGGTTTGTCTGCTGTTCGGCTTCGCCACGGCCGACGAACCGCCGGTACGGGTAAAGAATCCCGCGTGCGCCCGGGGTCTGGCGTTGATCCCGGTGGCCGGACCCTTCGCCGGGGCGGCCTACGCCGGCGACACGGGTATCCCGGGCGAACTGAAAAAGACGGCCTGGACTTACTCGTTGGTCAACGTCGCGGAAATTGCCGGCGCGGCGGGCCTTGGCTACATGATCGGCTATCAGGAGGAAGACGCCAGCATGGCCGAGGCGCGCGACAGCGACGAACGCAAGGAGCTGCGCGAGGAGGAAGAGGAAAAGCGGTGGATCGGCCTGGGCGTGGGCGCCGGAGCGGGCGTGGCGATCGCCTTGATCACCAATGTGTTCGCCGGCAACGAATATGCCGCCTATTGCCGGAAACGCAACGAAGCGCTGCGGTTGCAACCGGGCTTCGGCCTCGCCGCGGACGGCGCGCCGATCGTGTCGCTGCAATTTCGTTTTTAAGGACTATTCCAACAACAACTGCCGCAGGTTGTTCGCGCGCTTGCGCAGGTCGCGCATGAGCTGCGCGGCGTTTTGCACGGTCTGGTCGTTGAGTTCGGAGGTTTTGTAGATTTCGTCGGCGACGCGCGCGAAGCCCCGGCCTTGCGTGCCGGCCTTGGCGGCCTCGATGGTCGCGTTGAGCGACAGTTGGCTGAGGGTGTCGGTGGTGCGGTCGAGTTCGGCGGACAGGTCGCGGATCAGATCGGAGATGTCCACCAGCAGGTCGGCGACCTCGGCGATGAGGCGTTGATCCATGATGCGCGTGAGTTCGTCGCTCGCCTGGCCCTTGGCGTCGAGCGAGGCGAACCACAGGTCCATCACCTCGCGGGGGACGATCGCCGTGTTTTCCATCGCGCAAAGGCAGGCGCAACGGCGCAGCTCGGCGTTTTCGGTGACGATCAGCAGCGCGTTGGGATTCAACGCGAGCAGCGGTTCGGGCTTGTCGAAGGTGTCCAGACCGACGAAGCGGTTGGCGATGTCGCCCAACTCGGCGGGATTGTCGTCGCAGATACCCACGACGGTCATGCCCTCGAGGTGCACGAGTTCGTCAAGTATGCGCGCGGCGCCCTCGCCGCCGCCGAGTATGGCAATGCGCATCGGATTCACCCCCCCGGCTGTCGGTGACAAGGGCTATCCAATCATTCTTCGGCCAAACGTGCAACCGAAGTCACTTTGCTTTCGGCGTCGATCTCGAACAGACGCACGCCTTGCGTGTTGCGCCCGATGGAACGGATGTCGCTGACACGCAGGCGGATGATCTTGCCGCTGTCGGTGATCATCATGATGTCGTCTTCGTCGGCGACCTGGAGCATGCCGACCACGTCGCCGTTGCGCGCGGTGGTCTTGATCGTGATGATGCCCTGGCCGCCGCGCCCCTGCAGGCGGTATTCGCCTTCGGTGGTGCGCTTGCCGAAACCGTGTTCGCAGACGGTCAGCAGCGAGGTGTTGGGCACGACCACGGTCATCGAGACGACCTCGTCGTCGGACTTGAGGGTGATGCCGCGCACGCCGCGCGCGGTGCGGCCCATCTTGCGCACGTCGCCTTCCTTGAAGCGGATCGCCTTGCCCTTGCGCGTGGCGAGGATGATTTCCTGCTTGCCGTCGGTCAGGCGCACGCCGATGACCTCGTCGCCCTCGTCGATGGTCAAGGCGATGATGCCGGTCGAGCGCGGATTGGCGTAGGACATCAGGTCGGTGCGTTTGATCACGCCCTGCTTGGTGGCGAAGACGATGTACTTACCCTCTTCGAAGTCGCGCACCGGCAGCACGGCGGCGAGGCGTTCGCCGCTCTTTTGCAGTTCGAGCAGGTTGATGATCGCCTTGCCGCGGCTGGCCCGGCCGGCCTGTGGAATCTGGTAGACCTTGAGCCAGTACACGCGCCCGGCGTCGGTGAAGATCAGCACGTAATCGTGCGTGCTGGCGATGAACACCTCTTCGACGAAGTCCTCGGTTTTGGTGTCCATGCCGATCTTGCCCTTGCCGCCGCGATGCTGCGCGCGGTACAGCGACAGGGCGTTGCGCTTGATGTAGCCGGTGTTGGACACGGTGACGACCATGTCCTCCTCGACGATCAAATCTTCGATCGACAGGTCGCCGGTGTCCTCGACGATCTCGGTGCGGCGGCCGTTGCCGTATTTTTTCTGCAAATCGGTCAGTTCGTCTTTGATGATCTGCATCAGCAGGCGGTCGTTGGCCAGGATCTCCTGCAGGCGGGCGATCAGTTTGATCAGCTCGTTGTATTCCTCGATGATCTTTTCGCGTTCGAGGCCGGTCAGTTTCTGCAGGCGCATATCGAGAATGGCCTGGGCCTGCACGCGCGAGAGGTCGAACTTGTTCATCAGGTTGTCGCGCGCTTCGTCGACGGTCTTGCTTTGGCGAATGGTGGTGATCACCTCGTCGAGGTGGTCCAGCGCGATCTTGATGCCTTCGAGGATGTGGGCGCGCTCTTCGGCTTTGCGCAGCTCGAAGCGGGTGCGCCGGGTGACGACCTCGCGGCGGAAGTTGATGAACTCGTCGAGGATCTGGCGCAGATTCAGAATGCGCGGCTGCCCGTCGACCAGGCACAGCAGGATGATGCCGAAGGTGATCTGGCAGTTGGACATTTTGTAGAGCTGGTTGACGATCACCGAGCTCACCGCGTCTCGTTTGAGTTCCATGACGACGCGCACGCCGTCTTTATCCGATTCGTCGCGCAGGTCGCTGATGCCTTCGATCTTCTTGTCGCGGACCAGGTCGGCGATTTCCTCGACCAGCCGCGCCTTGTTGACCTGGTAGGGCACTTCGGTGATGACCACGCTTTCGCGCTCGTTGCGTTTGTTGGTTTCGGTGGTGATGCGCGCGCGCACGGTGATCTTGCCGCGGCCGGTGGTGTAGGCGTCCAGAATCCCCTGACGGCCGAAGATGAATCCGCCGGTGGGGAAGTCGGGGCCGGGCACCTTGCGCAGCAGGTCGCGCAGTTCCAGCGCCGGATCGTCGATCAGGGCGATCAGCGCGTCGACCACTTCGCCGAGGTTGTGCGGCGGGATGTTGGTCGCCATGCCCACCGCGATGCCTTCCGCGCCGTTGACCAGCAGGTTGGGCACGCGCGAGGGCAGGACGGTGGGTTCTTCCGCGCTTTCGTCGTAGTTGGGCTGCCAGTCGACCGTCTCTTTTTCGATGTCGGCCAGCAACTCGGCGGCGAACTTGTCCATGCGCACTTCGGTGTAGCGGTAGGCCGCGGCAGGGTCACCGTCGAGGCTGCCGAAGTTGCCCTGGCCGTCGACCAGCGGGTAGCGCATCGAGAAGTCCTGGGCCATGCGCACGATGGTGTCGTAGATCGCCGCGTCGCCGTGCGGGTGATATTTACCCATGACGTTACCGACGATACGCGCCGACTTGCGGTAGGGTTTGCCGGGCGTGTTGCCGTTTTCGTGCATGGTGTACAAAACGCGGCGGTGCACCGGCTTGAGGCCGTCGCGCACGTCGGGCAGCGCACGGCCGACGATGACGCTCATCGCGTAATCCAGGTACGACTGTCGCATTTCGTTTTCGATGTTCACCGGTACTTTTTGCTCTAGAACCATATCTTCAAATATCCTTTGGAAAGTGCGGACGAACGCAACTGTGTCAAATCCGAACATTTATACCAGATATGGGCCTTCCGGTCAAGCGAAAACCACAGGATGTTGGGCTGTAAAGTCCTTTGATTTCAATATGTTGTTATATTTCTGGACTCAGCGGGTCAGGATCGGGACGGATCGGCCGCCCGGCGGCTTTCCAGCCAGCGCAGCCAGCGGTCGAGCCCTTCGCCGGTGCGGACCGAAAGGGGGATGAGTTCGGCGTGCGGATTGACCGCGTGCAGGTCCTTTTCGAAACGCTGGAGCGAGAACTGGGTCAGCGGAATCAGGTCGATCATGTTGAGCGCGACCGCGTCGGCCCAGGCGAAGACCGCTTCGTACTTGCGGGCCAGGTGTTGGGCGACGCCGACGGCCACGACGAGCACTTTGCCGTTCTCGCCGATGTCCGGCGGGGTGTGGGTCATGCTCGCGGCGCGTTCGACCAGCAGCAGGTCGATCGCCGGGTCGGGCAGTTCGCGCCAGGCCTGCTCGACGATTGCGGCGTCCAACTCGTCGATGCGCGCCAGGTCGACCGCCACGGTGGGCAGACCGGCGTTGGCCACGCGTTCGGCGTCGTCGCCCCCGCGCAGGGCGGCGATGACCGCGGCGCAACGCAACGACGCCAGGGCGGGCGTCGCGGCGGCGGCGATCAGGCTGGAGCGTCCGGCCCCCGCCTGCCCGGCGACGGAGACGATTTTCGCGTTCTTTTCCGCGGCCAGCTTGCGCAGGCGTTCGCGCGCGGCGGCCTCGGCGGGAATCGGCCGGCGCAGGACGATCGGTTGGTTCATGCTTCCTCCGGGGTCGATACTAACAAACCCATTGGCGGCCGTCATCCGATGCTTTATTCTGGGAGGAATAATACGCGGATTCGAGGACGCGATGGAACCGATTTTCGTAGTCGACGACGAACGATTGATCACCCAGGTGCTGGAAAAAGCGCTGACCGGCGCGGGCTACCCGGTTCATGTGTTCCACGACGCCGAGCACGCGCTGGCCGAGCTGGACCGTCTGTCGCCGTTTTTGTTGTTGCTGGACATCAACCTGCCCGGCATCAGCGGCCTGGAGGCGCTCGAGCGCGTCCACGAGCGCAAGCCGGAAATCGAAGTGCTGATCATCAGCGGCCACGGCACGATCGACATGGCGGTCGAGGCGATCAAGCGCGGGGCGACCGACTTTCTCTCCAAACCCGTGCAGTTGCCCGAGGTGATGAGCCGGGTCAGCCGCATTTACGAAACGCGCAAGCTGCGCCGGCAGATGACCGACATGCGCAAGCGCGAGCGCGAACGGTTTTTAGCGAGCCATCATCAGGGCGAAAGCCCGGCGATGGCCAAGCTGTACCGGACCATCCACCAGGTGGGCAAGTATCCGAAGATCATCGCGCTGCTCACCGGCGCCTCGGGCACGGGCAAGGAGATGCTGGCGCGCTATCTGCACTATCACAGCCAGTATCCGGACGGTCCGTTCATGGCGATCAACTGCGCGGCGGTGCCCGCGGAACTGCTGGAGTCGGAGCTGTTCGGCTACGGCCCCGGCGCCTTTACCGACGCCCGGGCCGAGGGCAAGCCGGGTCTGGTCGAGGAGGCCGCCGACGGCACGCTGTTCCTCGACGAGATCGGCGATCTGTCCGGCGCGATGCAGGTCAAGCTGCTGCGCTTTCTGCAGGATCGTTCCTTCACCCGGGTGGGCGAAACGACCGAGCAGCGTGTCGAGTGCAACATCATCGCCGCCACCAACCGCGATCTGGAGGAGATGGTCGCCTTCGGCCAGTTCCGCGACGACCTGTACTACCGCATCAACGTGGTGCGCCTGCACGTGCCGTCGCTGGCCGAGCGCAAGGAGGATATTCTCGGGTTCGCCGAGGCCTTTTTGTGGGCCAACTGCCGGGCGACGGGCAAGCACATCCGCGGCCTGGACGAATCGGCCAAGCACAAGACGATGCGCTACGCCTGGCCGGGCAACCTGCGCGAGCTGCGCAACGTGATCGAACGCGCCTGTCTGATGAGCGACGGGCCGTTGCTTTCGGCGGCCGATCTGCTGATCCACGGCGAGCAACGGCCGATCAACCTCGGCCCGGAATTGGCGGCCACGGTCGAGATTATGTCCATGGAGCGGGCGACGGCCATTTACGCCCAGCGGGTGCTGGACCAGGTGGACGGCAACAAGTCGGAAGCGGCCCGGTTGCTGGGCATCAGCCGCAATCGATTGAAAAGAATTTTGATCTCGCCCTGATCTAAAATGGACCACCCGTCGCATTGGTCTATAACGGACCAAAATTGCAGTCAATATTTTGTCGTTCGTCAAAAATATAGCGGTATTTTTGACGATCCATTTTAACGATTAAATTAAATATGAGATCGGAAGAGCGTCGTGTAGGGAAAGAGTGTAGATCTCGGT
>CALBTQ010000794.1 GCA_937967875.1 uncultured Pseudomonadota bacterium | reverse complement strand
TACGAGATCGGATTCGGTGACTGGAGTTCAGACGTGTGCTCTTCCGATCTCGCGCATCCTGCTCGAGTTTGCGGACGGTGGTTACGTCCTGCAGGGTGACCATGCGGCCGATGACGGCGCGCGAGGCGTTGCGCAGATCGGAGGCGATAACCGAGAGGATGCGCGGCGTCCGCTGATCGACCTGGACGGAGATGTCGACCGGCTTTCCTTGCGGCGGAATTTCCATGGGGATCGATTGGGTCAGGTCCTTGCCGCGCTGGGAATGGCCGAGCATGTCGATGGCGTTGGCGTTGGCGAAGGTGATGAGATTTTTTTCGTCGCTGGTCAGCAGGCCGATCGGCAGCGACTGCACGATGTTGTCGTTGAGGGCTTTTAGAGCTTCCATCTCCTGTTGTTGGCGATAGATTTTCGCGTCGGCGGAGCGGCTGGAACTAGCCAGGGCGGAAGCGAGGATGCCGGCGATGATGAAGGCAAGGCTGTTGAGCATGATTTTGCCGGACAATTCGCGGATGCTCGGGGGGTAGCCGGTCATCTGTCCCAGGTCGAGCGGTTCGATCCAATGCAGGAACTGGGCGACGAGCGTCAAGCCGTAGCTGAACGAGCAGAACAGGGCGACCCAGATCGTATGCAACTGACTGGTGAGGATGGCGGCGAAAATGACCGTCAGGATGTACATGAAAGAAAAGAGGCTGAAGTAGCCGCCGGTCAGATAGATCAAGGCCGTGACAAAGAGGAAATCCCAGTAGATCTGGAAGAGAAGGAAAGGCTGCCGGGAATGCAGCCGTTCGATGAAGATGGCGCTGATGATGGTCACCAGCACGTTGCCGCCGATCAGGGCGTAATACTGGATCAGGCCGAAATTGGCGTAGATGATGTGACAACTGCCCAGGATGAAAAAGGAGATGACGACCCGAAGAAACACCAACCAGTGCAGCGTACGGACAGGGCTTGAACGCAACTCGGGATAAAAATGATTTGTCGCTTTACCCAGGACCTTACCCTGTCTTAGCTGATGATGGTCACCATCTTAAAAATCGGCAGATACATGGTGATCAGCAAGCCACCGACGGTAACACCGAGGAAGACCATCATGAGCGGTTCCAGCAAGGTGGTCAGGGCGTCGGTGGTCATATCGACTTCGTCCTCGTAGAAGTCGGCGATTTTCGCCAACATGACGTCGAGCGCACCGGTGGCTTCACCGACGGTGATCATCTGACACACCATCGAGGGGAACACGCCTGATTCGGCGAGCGGTTCGGCGATGGTTTTACCTTCGGAGATGCGGTCCTTGGTTGTGAGAATGGCCGCTTCGATCGTCCGGTTGCCGGCGGTTTTGGCGACGATGTCCAGACCGTCGAGAATCGGCACGCCGGAGGTGATCATGGTGGACAGGGTGCGGGTGAACTTGGCGACGGCCTGTTTGCGGAGCAACTCGCCGAAGACGGGGAGCTTCAGGCTGACGTTGTCGAACACCTGCGAACCTTTGTCGGTGTTGACCAGGTATTTTAAGCCGAAGATAAAGCCGATGATCGCGGGGAAGATAATGAACCAATAGCCGCGGAGCAACTCGGAAAGAGTCACGACGAACTGCGTCGGGCCGGGCAGGGCGCCGCCGAATCCTTCGAACATTTCCTTGAAGACGGGAATGACGAAGAACAACATGATCAGGCAAACGACAAAGGCGATGCTCATAACCACGCCCGGGTAAACCAGAGCGCCTTTGACCTTGCCTTTGAGTTTCATCGCCTTTTCGATGTAGGCCGACAGACGGTTCATAATGGTGTCCAAGATACCGCCGACTTCGCCGGCGGCGACCAGGGCGATGTAGAGCTGATCGAATACCTTGGGGTGTTTGCCCAGGGCCTTGGCAAAGGTCGAACCGGCTTCGACGTCGTTTTTGACTTCGAAGAGCACTTCGGCAAAGGCCTTGTTTTCCTGCTGGTTCATCAGGATGTCGAGGCACTGGACCAAGGGCAGACCGGCGTCGATCATGGTGGCGAACTGGCGGGAGAAAATCACGACTTCGCGTTCGGTGATTTTCTTCTTTTTCGAGCTGCTCCATAGTTGGATGTTCCAGCTCGGTCCCTTGGTTTGCACCTTGAGCGCCAGGATCTGCTGGCTGCGCAGTTTATTGACGACGGCCTCATCGTTGGGGGCTTCCATTTCGCCTTTGACGATGGCGCCCGTGCGACTTTTGCCTTCCCACTTATAAACCGGCATGGCTTTTCACCTCCTGCCCAATTCTCAACTTCAAACCATTATAGCACGTTATCGTGCCCGTTGTGCATCCTTGCTGGTTTCCAGCATTTTATTTAATTCTTCCAGATCGTTGGTGCGGCCCTGCGCTTCCTTGAGGGAGATCAGACCGCGGCGGTACAGATCGACCAACGCTTGGTTCATCGTCTGCATGCCGTGCTTGGACTGACCGACCTGCATCTGGGTGTAGATCTGGTGGACCTTGTCTTCGCGGATCAGGTTGCGGATGGCCGCGTTGGGCACCATGATTTCCACCGCGAGGATGCGGCCGACGCCGCTGGCGCGCGGCAACAACTGCTGGCAGAGCACGGCTTCCAGAACGAAGGACAACTGCGCGCGCACCTGGCTTTGCTGGTGCGGCGGGAAGACGTCGATGATGCGGTTGATGGTCTGCACGGCGCTGGAGGTGTGCAAGGTGGCGAAGGTCAAGTGACCGGTTTCGGCGATGTTGAGCGCCGATTCGATGGTTTCGCGGTCGCGCATTTCGCCGATGAGCACGATGTCGGGATCCTGGCGCAGCACGTATTTGAGGGCGCGGGTGAAGCTCTGCGTGTCCGAGTGCACCTCGCGCTGGTTGACGATGCAGCCCTTGTGGGCGTGGAGGTACTCGATCGGATCTTCGATGGTGACGATGTGCTGATTGCGGCTCATGTTGATTTTATCGATGATGCTGGTGAGCGTCGTCGATTTGCCGCAACCGGTCGGGCCGGTGACGAGAATCAGACCGGCGGGATGGTTGACCAACTCGCCGACGATCGGTGAGAGGCCCAATTCCTGAAAGGTGAACGCCTTGAAGGGGATGGTGCGGAAGGCGCCGGCGACCGCGCCGCGCTGTTTGAAGCAGTTGGCGCGGAAGCGGGAAAGGCCCTTGACGCCGAAGCTCAGGTCGAGCTCGTTTTCCTCTTCGAAGATGCGACGCTGGTTGTCGGTAAGCACCGAGTAGCATAGGCGTTTGGTTTCCGCAGCCGTCAGTTGCGGCATGTTGACCGGCGTCAGGCGCCCGTCGATACGCAACTGCGGCGGGGAGCCGGTGGTGATGTGCAAGTCGCTTGCATTTTTCTCGATCATCAATTTCAGAAGTTGGTGTAGATCAACCACAGTTTTTGCCCTCGCTTTTCGGCCGAGTTAACCGATTGTGGATCCCCGAGCGGAACATCCGATTCACGGGAACACAATTGCTCTTGTAACAACCGACAAACCAACTTTTTGATTCGTCACCGGCGGACCGAAATCAATCCGCGGCGGTGACGCGCACCACTTCTTCGATGGAGGTGATGCCTTCGGACATCTTGGTGATGCCGGCCTGGCGCATGGTCTTCATGCCGAGGCGGATCGCTTCGCGTTTGATTTCCGCGGTGGACGCGCCGTTGAGCACGAACTCTTTGATTTCCTCGAACAGCGGCATGACTTCGTAAAGTGCGAGACGACCGCGATAGCCGGTCTTGCTGCACTTCATGCAGCCGGCGCCTTTGTTGCACGATATCGAGTGAGCCAGGTCGTCGGGCACCTGAATGTCTTTGAGAATTTGCGGGCTGACGTCCACCGGTTCGCCGCAGGCCGTGCAGATCTTGCGCACCAGACGCTGGGCGGCGACCAACTGCACCGCCGCAGTGACCAGGAAGGGCTCGATGCCCATGTTCAGCAGGCGGTTGATGGACGACGGCGCGTCGTTGGTGTGCAACGTGGAAAGCACCATGTGGCCGGTCAACGCGGCTTTGACGCCGATTTCCGCCGTTTCAAAGTCGCGGATCTCGCCGACCATGATGATGTCCGGATCCTGGCGCAGGAAGGAGCGCAACGCGGCGGCGAAGTTCAAGCCGATCGCGTCGTGCATCTGCACCTGGTTGATGCCTTTGAGCGTGTACTCGACCGGGTCCTCGGCGGTGGAGATGTTTTCGTGCACCGTGTTCAACTCGGTGAGCGCCGAATAGAGCGTGGTGGTTTTACCGGAACCGGTCGGGCCGGTAACCAGCACCATGCCGAAGGGCTTGTGAATGGCTTCTTTGAACTGCTTGAGGGGCATTTCTTCGAAGCCGAGTTTGGTCATGTCCAACTGGAGGCTGTCTTTGTCGAGCAAACGAAGAACGATCTTTTCGCCGTAGATGGTGGGCAGCGAGCTGACGCGAAAGTCCATCTCTTTGCCCTTGGCCGTCTTCAGGCGGATGCGGCCGTCCTGCGGCAGGCGGCGTTCGGCGATGTCGAGTTCGGACATAATCTTGAGACGCGAGGTGATCGCGTTTTGCAGTTTACGCGGAGGATCCATCACTTTGTGCAGCACGCCGTCAATGCGGTAGCGCACGCGGAAGCTGCGTTCATAGGGTTCGACGTGAATGTCGGAGGCGCCCTTTTTGATGGCGTCGGAGAGGATGAGGTTCACCAGCTTGACAACCGGCGCGTCCTCGGAGGCTTTCTCCAGTTCTTTGATGTTGATCTCTTCGTCGGTGGAGATCAACTCGAGTTCCTCTTCCTCGAACTGATCGAGCACGTCTTCGATGTTGCTCGAATCGGTGTCGTAGTACTTTTCGATGGCCATCATGATCGAGTCTTCGGTCGCGACGACCGCCTCGATGTTGTAGCCGGTGAGGAACTTGATGTCGTCGATCGCGATGATGTTGGACGGATCGACCATAGCGACAATCAACGAGTTGTCGGCGCGGCTGATCGGGATGACCTTGTACTTTTCGACGACTTCACGCGGGATCAGCTTGATCACTTCCGGATCGATTTCGAATTCGGAGAGATTGATCGAAGGGACGTTATACTGCCGCGACAGGATATCCGCCAGTTCGCTCTCTTCCAGGTAGCCCAAGCGAGACAAGTGGTACGAAAGCCGGCCGCCGGAGACTTTCTGCTCCGCCAGCGCGGTTTCCAATTGGTCGGGACTAATGAGATCTTCTTTTACAAGAAGTTCGCCCAATTTTTCTTCCGTGCCTTCTCCGCCACCTTTGGTCTTGGTGTTTTCGCTCATCAACAGAACCTCCTGACAGCGTAAGTATACTCCGCCCCTGCTGGTACGGAGCCCCAAACTTCCATGAATCTACCCAGCATGGCGTTTCCGTGTCAAGGTTAAGCCCGCACACGAGCAAACATTTTTCGGTTAGGGGCTTGTCAAGAAAATAGCCGATGCAGTACCAAAGAACAATACTCGAACACATGAGAGAGGCGCGATGGCCAAAAAGAAAACCATAGTCGTCATGCCGGCGTACAACGCGGCGACGACGTTGGAGCGCACGGTGGCCGACATTCCGGCCGGCGTGGTGGACGAGATCATCGTAGTCGACGATTGCAGCCGTGACGCGACGGTGGAGG
>CALBTQ010000793.1 GCA_937967875.1 uncultured Pseudomonadota bacterium | reverse complement strand
TTGATCAGCACGCCGCGCGCGCCCTCGATCGACACGTTTTCCAGCAGCGGGCAACTGATCGCCTCGGCGGCCGCCTTGACCGCGCGGTCCTCGCCGGTGGCCGCGCCGGTGCCCATCAGCGCCAGTTCGCCGGACGATTCGGTGGCCATCATCACCGACTGCACGTCGGCGAAGTCGAGGTTGACCGCGCCCTGGTTGACGATCAGGTCGGCGATCGACTTGACGCCCTTGAGCAGCACGTCGTCGGCCTTGCGGAACGCGTCGATCAGCGTGGTGTCGCTGCCGGCTACCGCCAGCAGTTTCTGGTTCGGAATGATGATGATCGTGTCGACGTTCTCGCGCAGCTTGGCGATGCCCTCTTCCGCCTGGCGCATGCGCCGCTTGCCCTCGAAGTTGAACGGCTTGGTCACCACGGCGACCGTCAGCGCGCCCAGGTCCTTGGCGACCTTGGCGATCACCGGGGCCGCGCCCGTGCCCGTCCCGCCGCCCATGCCGGCGGTGATGAACACCATGTCCGCGCCGTCGAGGACCTCGCGGATCTTGTCGTAACTGTCCTCGGCCGATTTGTAGCCCACTTCCGGCCGGCCGCCCGCGCCCAGGCCGATGCCCAGTTGCAGCTTGACCGCCGCGAGGTTCGAACCCAACGCCTGGCGGTCGGTGTTGCAGGCGATGAACTCCACGCCGGCCAGCCCCGCTTCGATCATCGTATTGATCGCGTTGCCGCCGCCGCCGCCCACCCCGACGACCTTCAACTGCGCGCCGCTGTTGGGTTCCACGATTTCGAATTTCAATGCCATGTGCTCCCTCCGTTTCTGAGGCCCCAAGCCTCGTTGCCGCACAATCGGACTAAGTCCAAAGTTTCTTCATCCAACCCTTCATTCTGCCCACGACCGAGCCCAGGTTCCGCCGCTCCCCCACAGGGCGGCGCCCCGGCAGCATTTCGCGCGAGCCCAGCAACACCAGGCCCACCGCCGCCGCGTACATCGGGCTGCTGACCACGTCGACCAGTCCGCCGACGTGGCGCGGCCGGCCCAGACGCACCGGACAGCCGAAAATCGCCTCGGCCAATTCTTCGATCCCGCGCATGTCCGCGACGCCGCCGGTGAGCACGATGCCCGCCGGAATGGCCACGTCCAGTTCCTTGCGCAGTATTTCCTCGTGAATCAGGTGCAGAATCTCCGCCACCCGAAACTCGATGATCTCGCACAACTCGCGCTGATCGACCGCCCGCGGTTCGCGATCGCCCAGCGACTCGACCTCGATCTCCTCGCCCGGCACCACGCGCCCGGGCACGCAGTTGCCGTAGCGCTTCTTGAGCCACTCGGCGTTGGCCGCCGTCGTGTGCAGCCCGTGGGCGATGTCGTTGGTCGCGTGGATTCCGCCCAGGCCCAGCACGAAGGTGTGGGCCACCGAATCGTTGACGAACACCACCAGGTCGCTCGTGCCGCCGCCGATGTCGATGAGCGCCACGCCCAGTTCGCGCTCCTCGGGGGTAAGCACGGCCTCGGCGCTGGCCAGCGATTCGAGCGTGATATTGTCTACGTCCAGACCTGCCTGGTGGCAGCAGCGCTCCAGGTTCGTGTGCGACGCGGCCTGCCCGGTGACGATGTGGCACACCGCCTCCAGCCGCACGCCCTGCATGCCCACCGGGTCCTTGATGCCGCTTTGCCCGTCGAGGATGAACTCGCGCGGCAGCACGTGCAGCACCTCGCGGTCGGTGGGGATGGCCACGGCCCGTGCCGCGTCGATCACCCGCGCGATGTCCTCGGCGGTGACCTCGTCGTTGCGCATCGCGATCATCCCCTGGCTGTCGAAGCCCTTGATGTGCCCGTTGGCCGTCGAGATGAACACCGAGCCGATTTCGCAGCGGGCCATCGTCTCGGCCTCGACCACCGCCTTGGCGATCGAATCGACCGTCGCTTCGATGTCCACCACCACGCCCTTGCGCATCCCGCCGGTGGGCGCGGTGCCGTAACCGATTACCTCGAGCCCCGACTCGTTGCGCTCGGCCACCACCGCGCAGACGTTGGAGGTGCCGATATCCAGGCCGACAATCAGCGGGCTCGTCTTCTTCATGCGTCCGTCCCCATATGGATGCCGCGCACCACCACGCGGGCGTCGATCGCCAAGTCGATGAACGAGGCGCGCCGCAGCCGCTCGCCCACCGTCCGCGCCACCGCGCTCAGCCGCGCCAGTTTGGCCGCGTAGTCGCCCTCGCCGAACAGAATCAGCGTGGCCGTCTCCTCGGTGATCAGCGAAAAGCCGCGCACCGCGTCCCAGCGCACTTCGCTGATGCGCACCGCCGCCAGTTCCGGCGTGCGCGCCGCCGCGGTCAGCAGCGCCACCGCCTCGGCCATCAGCCGCGCCTGCCGCCGTGCCGCCGCTTCGTCGCTTTCGAACGAACTGCGGTCGAAGCCCGTCAGCAGCGGCAGATCGCCGTTGTCGTCCTTGCTCCGGCGCTTGAAGGGCACGCCGTCGCTGTCGACCAGGTACAGTTGATCCAGTTGCAGCAACGCCACCGGTTCGCGCTCGGTCACCTCGACCACCAGCCGCCCGGGCAGATCGCGCCGGACCGTCGCGGTTTTGATCCACGGATGCTTGACCAGCCGTTTCGCCTCGCCGGCCAGATCGACGCTGAAGATGTTCTGACCCACGCGGCTGTGCAAAAACGTTTGCAGCGCCGCCTGCGACACGTGCTGGCAGACCGGCACGGCGATCTCGCGCACCCGGTAACGGTCGGCGGTCGTGAAACCGTGGGCCACCAACGCGATCACCACGGCCAGCAGCGCCGCCGGCCACAGGCGATACGAATGACGCAGGTGCGGCACGCTCCAGCGCCACGCCGTCGCCAGCCGCTCGCGGATCCGCCAGTGGCGCTTGTTGCGCTTGGCCACGCGTCCGGCCTTGCTGCGTCGTTGGTTGGTTTTGCGACCGAATCCGAACATCGCCGCTTGTTCCTTACACGCCCATCTTCAGGCGCGCCGTGTTGAGCACCAATTCCACCAGATCGTCAAAAGAGGTTTGCCGCCAATCGCGGGCGATCATCGGCACCAGACTCAGCTCGGTCAGACCGGGCAGCGTGTTGACCTCCAGCAGCCAGAACTTGCCCGCGCCGTCCATGATCAAATCCACCCGGCTCACGCCCTCGGCGGCGATCGCCTTGTAGGCGCGCTCGGCCAGCCGCTGCGCCGCGTCGGCCTGCTCGTCGCTCAAGTCCTCGGGCTTGGTGATGTACTCGGTGTAGCCCTTGGTGTACTTGTGTTTGTAATCGTAGAAGGTGATCGTCTCGCCCGGCTGCGGCTTGGGGCGCACCTCGACGATTCCCAGCGACTTGTCGGCCAGCACCGCCACCTGGATCTCGCGTCCGGGCAGATAGCGTTCGATGAGCACGCGCTCGTCGGCGGCGAAGGCCGTCTCCAGCGAACCGGCGAAATCGTCCGGGCCGGGGCAGATGGTGACGCCCACGCTGCTGCCTTCGGTCGCCGGCTTGACCACCACCGGCCAGCCGTAGGGCGAACCGCTGCGCCGCGTTTCCTCCCGCTCGTCGCGGTGGACGATCGCGAAAGCCGGCACCGGCAACCCCTCGGCCGCGAAGATGCGCTTGGACAGCACCTTGTCCATGCCCACCGCCGAGGCCGTCACGCCCGGCCCGGTGTAGGGGATGCGCAAGATTTCCAGCAAGCCCTGCACGCAGCCGTCTTCGCCCCACTTGCCGTGCAGCGCGTTGTAGACCACGTCGATTTTTTCGCGCCGCAGCGTCTCGGCGGTCTGTTCGTTCAGGTCGATCTCGACCGTGTCGTAGCCCTTGTTGCGCAACGCCGTGACCACCGCGCGCCCCGTGGCCAGCGAAACCTCGCGTTCCGCGCTCGGGCCGCCCAACAGCACGCCGACTCGTTTATTCCGATACATTTCGCTCCCCCCAGATTTTCACTTCGGGCTCGAGCATGACCCCGAATTTCTCAAAGACCACCCGGCGCACGTGCTCCAGCAGCGCCAGAATGTCCGCCGCGCTGGCCGCGCCGGTGTTGACCAGAAAGTTCGCGTGTTTCTCGCTCACCTGCGCCCCGCCGATGGCGAAGCCCTTGAGCCCCGCCGCGTCGATCAGCCGCCCGGCCGCGTCGCCTTCCGGATTCTTGAAGGTCGAGCCGCCGCTGGGCACGTCGTACGGATGCCGCGTGTGCCGCCAGGCGATGATCGCCTCGAGATCGGAAGAGCACACGTCTGAACTCCAGTCACCGAATACGAT